>NZ_JBEOSV010000039.1:0-86964 GCF_040303245.1 Kitasatospora sp. NPDC096077
GTCGCCGATGCTCCGCATGGACTCCCTCCTCCGCCTTGCGATGCACGCACCCCGACGCCGCGCGCTGATCCGACGCGAATTGTCAGACACGCCCTGGCTCTGTCCGGCCGATCCCGCCGGGTGCGGAACGGGGGTGCCGCCCGGACGGCGGCCGGGGGAGCCGCGCGCCGACCCGGCGGGACCGATCGGACAGGGCCCCGGCCCGACCCCCTTCCGTCGGGAACTCCGCCGCGCCCGCCCGTGGTTCAGGAATCAGGGAACCGGGACGGCGGAGCCGTCGGAGGGGAGCACCGCATGGACGGCGAGGCGATCATCGAGCAGGTGATGACCACGGAGGTCAGGGCCGACCCGTACCCGCTCTACGCCAGGGCGCACGAGCTCGGCCCGGTGGTCCCGGCCGGGGACGGGATGTTCGTGGTGAGCGGGTACGCGGCGGTCAACCGGGTGCTGCGCACCCCCGCCTTCGGGGTGGCGACCGCCGACATGACGGCCGGCGTCGCCCCCGAGTTCGCCGAGCACTCCTCGCTCGCCCTGTTCGGCCGTTCGATCCTCCAGCGCAACGCCCCCGACCAGCCCCGGGTCCGCTCGCTGATCGCCTCGGTGTTCACCGCCCGGCGGGTCGCCGCGCTGCGCCCGGCCGTGGTGGCGGCCGTCGCCCGGCTGCTGGACGAGCTGGCCGAGCGGGGTGCCGACGGCTCCCCGGTGGACTTCATGGACGCCTTCGCCTTCCGGCTGCCGGTCGGGGTGATCTGCGAGCTGCTCGGCGTCCCGGAGCGGGATCGCTACCGCTTCCGCGACCTCGCCGCCGACCTGACCGTCGCGCTGGAGATCATCCAGGACCTCGACGACCTGGACGCGGCCGACCGGGCCGCCGACGAGCTGTCCGGGTACTTCGTCGAACTGGTCGCCGAGCGCCTGGCCCGCCCGCAGGACGACCTGGTCAGCGACCTCGCCCGGATCGCCGTCGCGGACGGAGAGCGGCTGTCCGGCCCCGAGCTGCTGGCCAACCTGGTACTGCTGCTGGTGGCCGGCTTCGAGACCACCACCAACCTGCTGGGCAACGGCCTCGCCCTGCTGTTCCGCCACCCCGGGGCGGCCGCCGAGCTGCGCGGCGGCGCCGTCACCCCGGCCGGGTTCACCGACGAGGTGCTGCGCTTCGACTCCCCGGTGCAGGCCACCGCGCGGGTCGCCCTCGACGAGGGCCTGGCCGTCGAGGGGCTGCCGGTCCCGTCCGGCAGCGGGCTGACCCTGCTGCTCGGCGCGGCCAACCACGACCCGGCCCGGTACGACCGCCCCGGGGTGTTCGACCCGCACCGCACCGACAGCCAGCCGCTGAGCTTCGGCGGCGGCCAGCACTTCTGCCTGGGCTACCAGCTGGCCCGGCTGGAGGGCGAGGTCGCGGTGTCGGCCCTGCTGGACCGTTTCCCCCGGCTCGCCCCCGGTGGCGTCCCGACCCGGCGTGACCGCCTGGTGCTGCGGGGTTACGAGACGCTGCCGGTGACGGTGCGGTGACCGCCCGCCGCCGGTCCGGTCCGCGGCCCGGTCCGGAAAACCGGGACGTTCGGCCGTTCGTGACCAAGCCATTCGTAAGGGAGCATGGAGGGACGAATCCGGTCATTCCCGGCGAATGACCGGAGCCGGTCAGCCAGGAGGTCCTCGCCGTGTCAGCACCCCGCCCGCCGCAGCTCGCGGTCGCGCAGCCCCGGGTGCCGCGCTGGGTGCCGTGGCTGCCGGTCATCCTGCTGGTCCTGGACCTGACCGCGGAGGTCCTGGTCCCGGACGCGGTCGCCGCCGGCTTCCTGCTGACCGCCCTGCCGGTGGTGGCCGCGTTCAGCTACGGCCCGGCGCTGACCGCCGCCACCACGGGCGGCGCGCTGACCCTTCAGCTGCTGCTGGCCCTGCGCGCGGGCCACATCAACGAGCAGCACCACATCTGGGTCTACATCGCCACCGCCCTGTCCGGCGTGATGGGCACCGCCCTGTCCTGGCAGCGCACCCGGCAGAACCGCAACCTGCTGCACGCCCGTACGGTCGCCGAGACCCTCCAGCGCACCGTGCTGCGCCCGGTCCCGGAGCGGGCCGGCGGCCTGCGGGTGGCCGGGCTGTACCGCCCGGCCCAGGCCGAGGTGCTGGTCGGCGGGGACCTCTACGAGGTGTGCGACACCCGCTTCGGGGTCCGGGTGCTGCTCGGCGATGTCCGCGGCAAGGGCCTCGGCGCGGTCCGCACCGTCGCCGACGTGCTCGGCGCCTTCCGGGCGGCCGCCCACGACACCCCGGGCCTGGTCGAGCTCGCCGACCAGCTGGACCGCGCGGTGCTGCGCGACGCGGCCGACCGCGGCGACGACGAGCTGTTCGTCACCGCCGTCCTGCTCCAGTACCGCGCGGGCACCGACTGCGTGGAGATCGTCAACCGCGGCCACACCACCCCGCTGCTGCTCGCCCGGGGCACCATCGCCCCGGTGCCCTGCGCCGACGAGCTCCCGCTCGGCCTCGGCCACCTCGGCCCCGAGGACGAACCCGCCAAGCCGACCACCGTCGCCCTGCCCCCGGGCCACACCGTGCTGCTCTACACCGACGGCGTCAGCGAGGCCCGCGACGCCGACGGCGCCTTCTACCCGCTCGCCCCGCGGCTCGCCGCCCTCGGCAGCACCGCACCCGACCGCCTGGTCTCCTTCCTCGCCCAGGACGTCCACGAGTACGCCGGCCTACTCGCCGACGACCTCGCCGTCCTGGCCCTCACCCCCGAATGGGCCCCCTGACCGCCGGCACCGCCGACACGAGCGACGCCCGGCCGGGAGACCCGGCCGGGCGTCGCTCATGCATCGCGGTCTGCCTACAGGTCGTAGTTCTGATCGAACAGGCCTCTGACCTGCGTAAACACCAGCCTCGCGGAAGATCATTTCACAACCAGAGCACACGCGGCGGCCTCAACGGATGAAACAGGTCGAGAAGCGTCGAGCAGTGTTAATCGGGCCGCACTGGGCTGCCGCGTCGGTTGCTCAGGGCTACTGGGAAGCATTGCGGTTGCTCACGGGGAACGCCCGGCGGTGCCTGCTGGTCGCGGAGAAGTGTGCGAGCCCTCGAAGGTCAGCCCGATCCGCTGCCGGACAGGTGTAGCGCTATCAGGATATTCAGGGACACTCCCCTCGTGGCATGCGGCCGTGACCGGGGGAAAGTGGAGGGTCATGGCGGGAGGAGGCACCCGTATGGCGGCCCCCGCCCGGCTGCGCCGCCCTTGCCTGCATTGGCGGCTCCTGCATAGAAATCCTGGAGTTTTTCTGCATCGCGCTTGCTGGCGAGGGCACGAAGGTCCTCTGGTGAGCGTGTGCCGATGAGCCTCTCAGGATCAGTGTTTCCCCAGATCTTGTTGCCAACGACGGGAAGGGTTCCTCCATCAAGTTTCGGTACACCCACATACCCGCCGCGCGGCGGCAGTGGATTGCTCAAGTCCTCAGCAACACCATCCGATCCCACACTGAACCGGGCGTCGTTGCAATTGTGCACCAGGACCGGCGTGGTACCTGCCAGCACATAGTACGTGTGGAGCTCAGCGATGGTGAGGTCGTATGCGGTCCGAGGAATGGTGTCGTAGTTCCGTACCGTCAGGACGGTGAGCGGGCGGCCGTCTGCCGTGCGGAGTTCATCCCCGGTGCGGAGTTCCGAGGCGTTGGTCCAGCGCTGGGTGGTTTCGTCCCAGAAGAAGTGGTGCTGGGTACTGGTGAGGTTCTCCGTCTTTGCAGGTGCGCCGGTGGAGTCGGCGGCCTGCAGGGTCAGGTCGGTGAAGTGCTCGTCGTCCGGTGTGCGGATCGTGCGGGTGACGGCCTTGGACTCGGTCTTGCCCGTTGCCGGGTCCGTTGCCTGGACCTGGTCGCCGGCCTGAAGAGTCTCAATGGCTTGAGACGTGCCGTCTGCCAGGAGGACGCGGGTGCCTGGCAGGAAGCTGTGGGCATCCGGCAGCAGACTGGTGAAGTCGCACGCTATGTTTGAAAAAGCGTCCGCTTCTTGTTCGATCTTCTTTGCTTCGTTGGACGCCTTTTCGGCCTTGCCGGCCAGCTGCCCGGCCTTGCCGAGACGCCCGCCGGGAATGAGGCCGGAGAGGTTCTGGGCGGCGCTCAGGTAGTTGCCGTCGTAGGCGTCCATGACGGCGGACCCGGCAACACCGACCGCGTTCAGCCCTGGGATCACCTGAAGCGTGTCGAACAGTTCGTGGACGCTGTCCTTGACTGTTCCGCCGTGGTACATGACGAAGACGTGGTTACCAACGTAGTTGGGGTGGTCCTTCGTTCCGCTCCATTGGTTCCAGTAGGCCTCGGTCCAGGACCCGTCACGCTCGAGTTTGAACGTTTCGGTGGTGACGTTGCCCTTGTCGTCGGAGCAGGTCCCGAACCCGCCGCACACGCCCTCGGGCCGAAGGCGGCTGGGATCGCCGAGGTTGACGGGGTTGTCGGTCCAGGCGCCGGTCAGCCGGCTGAGGTGGTCATAGGTGAAGCACTGGGTGTCGGTTGCCGAGGCGTCCTGGATGTTCGTGACCGAGGTGATGCGGCCGGACGGGGTGTACGTGTAGCTGGTCTGGTCGACGGCGATCGTGTTGACCTGGCGGTCGATGCAGGAGTTGATGACCCGTCCGGTCGCCCAGTCGTACTGCTGGGTCGAGACGACCTGCGTGCCGTAGTCACCGGCGATCGTGCGGATGGGGCGGGCGAGCGGGTCGTAGTCGACCTGCATGACGACTGTCTGGCCAAGACTGGCAGTGGAGAACAGGAGTCCCGTGTTGCTGTTGGCGTAGGTGACCGACTCGGCCGGCAGCCCACCGGCGGCCGGGATGTTTGTCTTCGTCAGAGCACCGAGGACCGAGCTGTAGGAGTTGGTTGTGGTGTAGGTGCCGGCGAGGGCGCCCTCCTGGGAAGGAATCGTGATGGAGGTGCCGAGGGGCCGGTACGCGGTGTCGTAGCCGGTGACGGCCTTGGTGTAGGCGGCGCCGCTGGCTCCGCCCACGTACCGGGTGGAGGATGCCGGTTGGCCCTTGACGAGGGTGTCGTAGGTCCAGGACGCCAGTTGGTTCGCGGGTGCGACGCTGCCGTTGTACGTGCCGGTCTTCCGGCCGAGCAGGTCGTATGTGTAGGCGAGGGTGCTGCCCTTGGCGTCGGTCGTGTGGTCGATGCGTGAGTTGACGTCGTAGTAGGTCTGGGCCGTACCGGTGTCCGGGTCGGACGTGGAGACCTGCCGGCCGCGCAGATCGTAGGTGTAGTTCCAGGTGTTGCCGCTACTGTCGGTGCGGCCGGCGGTTTGGCTGACGGGCGTGTACGCGTATGTGGTGATGTCCGCGTCGGCGCTGTTGCTCGTGGCGGTCGGCGTTCGGTACTGCCAGCGAGCGATGGTCCGGCCTCGGGCGTCGGTCACGGTCGAGGTGGCTGTTGCGCCGCCTGGAGGGGTCACGTCGGTGCGGTCGGCCCCTGGGTAGGCGGTAGTGGTGGCCCACTGGGGGTTGCCGTTCGAGCGGAACTCCGAACGGACGACGCGTCCGTTGCCGTCGTAGGTGTTCCAGCTCTGGCCCGGAACCCGCCCGTCGGCCACGGGGATGAAGATCGAGTTCCCGGGGAACGAGCTCTTCTCGTAGTACGGGGCGGAGACCTTGATCGCCCAGCCATGCGTGTCGTACACGGTGTCGGTGATCAGCCGGCCGTTGGGCCGGGCGTCGCTGGTGCGCTGGCTCTGCCGCGGGCGGCCCAGGCCGTCGTAGAGGTCGATGTTCGCCGAGTAGGTGCTCGCGCCGCCGTTGAGGGATTCGGTCTTGACGGTGGAGGGCCCTGCGGTGCCCCGGAGGGAGTAGGTGAACTTCTTGCTCGGCAGGTCCTTGGTCGGGCGATCAGGTGTCCACACCGCGGTAAGACGGCCGAGCGCGTCGTACTGCGAGGTGGTGACGCGGGCGTTGGCATCGGTGCTGTTCGGTACGGATCCACGGGCCGGATCCTGTGTTGTCGTCGTGGCCCAGTCGGCTCCCATGGGCCCGGTGGTCCGCACCTGGGTCCGGAGGGCACCGGAGGTAGGCGTGAAAGCGATCTTGGTGACTGCGGGAGCAACCGACGGTCCGCTGACCTGCACGCCGGCGGCGTCGCACGTGGAGCCGTCGGTGGTCGCCGTCGACAGGCTTCGGCCGTAGGCGTCGAAGGTCGCGCTGCCGAGGTTCACATAGACGGGATTGTCGGACTGGTCGAAGTGATCAAGTGCCTGGGAACTGGTCGGCTCACCGAGTGCACCCGCCTTGCCGAACGGCTTGCCGTCGTAGATCGTCCGGCCAGCGGAGAGTGCGCTGGTGGATGTGGCAGCGCCGGAGCACGCCCCCTGGAAGGTGGTCTTCTGCGATACGAGCGTGAGCAACTGCGGATTGTCGCTTGCCGCGTAGCCGGTCGTGGTGCAGATCTCCGGGGCGGCTGCAGTGCCGTCGCCCTTGTCGTCGACCTTGATGACACGGTTGCCGTTGGCGGGTTCGGTGGTCGTGACCGTCGTGGTCGTCCGCCAGGAGCCGTCGGCGAGTTTGGCCTTGGTTGTCGCGGTGCTCTCGGAGTCCGTGTACCAGGCGAAGACCTGCGGCGCGCCGGCGCTCTGGGCGTGGGTCGCGGACGTCTTCTGTCCGTTGTAGGTGCTGCCGGACATCGCGGTGACCGTGCCGCCGGCCCGGTCGTAGGTCTCGGTGGCGACGACCCGGCCGGCCAGCTGGGCGCTGTCGGTGACCTTGCCTCCGTGGGGGCTTGCCACGTCGGGCACGGTGCGCACGGTCTTGCCGTCTGCGAGGTAGTCGCCGACCATCCCCCGCAGGTAGGTGACCTTCTGCTGGGTCTTGGGCACCTCACCGGGGTCGGCGTTCCCGGTGGTGGTCACCGTCTGGTAGCCGCGGAACTGGTCCCAGGTACGGGTCTTGGGGTCCGTGAACTCGGCGTCGTTGCGGTGCCAGGCCGTGCCACCGTCATAGGTGTACTCGGTGGTCTTGGCGACGGCGGGAGTGCTGACGAGGTCCTGCTCGGTGACGGTCCTGACGAGGGGCTTGTCGAACCAGTCGTTGACCGGGTCCTTGGAGGACTGGTCGGGCAGGTACCACTTGACGGGCATGCAGGCTTGGAGTTGCCGTCCTCGGACGCCGGCATGCGGTTGTTGACCCGGGAGCACTCGGGGTCGGCGTAGACGACGTTGATGCGCCCGCCCATCTCGGTGCTGATGCCCTGGATGCGCGGGCGCATGAACATCGGCGACGCGGGGTCCAGGCCGTCGACACGGTTGGCGCGCATCTTGTACGGGAACTGCACCGGGGGCAGGTCCTTGATCTCCGATTGTCCGTTGCTCGGGACGTGTTGGACGGAGTCGAGCTGCAGGAGGCGCTTGGTGCCGTCGCCGGGGTCGGCGAGCTGCTGGTTGAGGTTCCAGGTGTCGACGGTGCGGTAGGTGTTGTTGACCAGGACCTGAGTGCTGATCACGGTCAGTCGCTTGGTGGTGAAGGACGTCGGCGCGGAGGTGGTGCAGGAGCTGTTCGTGCAGATCTGGTCCAGTGAAGTTGCCCGCGTTGGAACCGGCGGCCCAGGCCGAGGACGGGGACATGGGAGACGCGGTGTAGTTGCCCAGCGCGCCGGAGGGTGCAGGCGCAGCGGGAGTGCGGCGGCGAGCACGGTGGGCAGCGGGCTGTGCTGGTGGAACGGGCCGAGGCCGAGCAGGGCGGCGGCGAGCACCGCGAGGTCGAAACGCAGCACCGGGCCGCGGCCGTCCAACGTGCCGTCGGCACGGCGGGCCAGCAGCCGCAGCGCGGTGGTGGTGGTGGCGAGCAGAGCGCAGACGGTGAACGGCACGTCCGGGGCGAGCACCACCGTGAACGCGCCGGTGGGCGGTACCGCGACCAGCAGCAGGGCGGTCGGGACACTCCAGCGGGCCCGGACGCCGAGCCGGGCGAGCGCGGCGACCGCGTAGCCGAGGGCGAGGGCGGCGGCGCCGGTCTGCGCCAGGGCGAGCGGCCCGGCGCCGAGCATCCGCAGCGCGGCCACGTACAGCCCGTACGGGTCCGCGCCACCGTGCCCGGCGGAGGCCGGGTAGGTGGTGGCGGTCCGCCAGTAGAGCCAGACCAGTTGGGCGGTGACCGCCACCGCGAGCGGCAGCCCGACCCGGGAGCGGACCCGCCGGTGGCGCCGTCCGGGCGGGGTGGTGCCGTGCAGCGGTGCCGGTCTGTGTCCGACGGTGGCGCTGCTGTACGTGGTCGGGCCTGCCCTGCGGTCCGCCCCCGGGCGGCCCGACCGATCGGGGCCCGCGGAGCGCGTGCGCGGCAGGCCAGCAGCCTCTGCCGGGACTGCTCCATGCCCCTGTCAGGACGTCCCCGGATCAATGTCCCCGGGCGGGAGCCGGATCAGTTGCCCCGGAGGCTCGCGACCAGGAGCACACTGCCGCCGACGATCCCGGCCAGCGCGAAGACGGCGCCGACCAGCCGGATGACGTTCGGGGTGGCCGATCCGGCTCCGGTGAACGAGTAGCGGACGATCAGGTCGAAGAACCTCTCGGCGAGGCCCGCGACGTTGAAGGCGAGCAGCAGGCCGCCGACACCGGCGATGACGAACCACAAGACGGTCAGTGCCGATCTGAGCACGGGGATCTCCAAAACGTCGGGGAACAACGATGAACGGGGGAAGGGGGCGGGACCCGCAGAAGTCGCGGGCCCCGCCTCGGTCGATCAACCAACAGGGTGTCACCCCAGGGTGAACAGGTGTTGGGTCCAAGTGTGGTCGATGGTCACACCCACGTCCGCACCGACTCCGACGCCGGCACCGGTGTTCACCAGGTAGACGTCGTTCCCACGCGAGTTGGTGGAACCGAAGGACTTCCCGACGCTGCCGATGAGCGCCGGGCCGGCACCCACCGAGCCGCCGACGCTGGCACCGTCGCCGGCGAGTTGGCTGATGTCGTCGGCGTTGGTGGTCAGCTTGGTGACGCCGACCGCGGCACCCGGGGCGCTGATCTGGAAGCCGGCAGTGCCGGTGACGCCGTAGTCCGACTTGCCGTCCGGCCGGGTTGTCCTGACCAGGCACCCGCTGACGCTGATGCCGACACCGACGGCGGCCCCTGCGTTGAGGCAGATGCCGGAGCCACCGGACCACTCGTCGATCTTGTCGGCGACCTTGTCGACGATCTTGTCCCAGAAACCGCGGTGCTTCTTCTTCTCCGCCTCAGCGGCGGCCTTGGCGGCCTCCGCGGCGCGCGCTGACTCGCGAGCCCTGGCGTCGGCCGCGGCCTTCGCCTCGGCGTTGCGCTGCGCCTGGGTCTTCACCCACGGGTTGGTCGAGTGGTCGGAGCCGCCGCCACCGTTCCCACCGCCACCGTTCCCGCCGCCACCGTTCCCGCCACCGCCGTTCCCGCCACCGCCGGTTCCGCACGGGTCGAGCAGGACGTAGTAGCAGGTCGGCTTGGTGACGATCCGGCCGTGCTCGCACTCACCGGAGTGGGACCGGCAGTAGTCCATCATGTCCGGGTCGTAGAGACCGGACGGGTCACTGCGGTTGACCGGGTTGTTGTGCGAGTAGGCGTACCCGTTCCACTGCAGTGGGTCGTCGCCGACCAGCAGCGGGTCCGGGCTGATGAAGCGCCCGTGGACCGGGTCGTACTCGCGGGCGCCGAGGTTGGTCAGCCCGGTGACGGTGTCCAGGACACCGCCGACGAAGCCCTTGGCACCGGCCCAACTGCCCGCCGTGGGCTGGGTCCCCCGCGCGTTGCCGAACGGGTCGGTGGGCCGCCGGGTGACGCTCTGCGCGGCGTCGGTGTCGATCTGCACCCCGCTGGTGCCGTGCGGGTCGGCGCACTGGTAGACCAGCTTGCCGCCGCCGGTCGTGGCCGTCACCCGGGTGATGGAGATCCCGCCGCTACCGGTGTAGTACCGGGCGTCGGACATCGACCCGGAGGCGGTGTCCAGGGTGAGCTCGTCCCTGCCCAGGTTGAGCGTGGTCTTCCCGGGGTTGCGGCGGATCAGCTGGTTGCCGTCCGCGTCGTACAGGTACGAAGTGCCCTGCGGCTGACCGGTCTTGGTCGCCCCAGCCAGCTTGTCCTCGCCGTTCCAGGTCAGCGTGCTGGTGCCGGACGCGTCGCTGACGGCGGTGGTGTTGCCCGCCGCGTCGTAGCTGAACGTCGCGGTGGCGGTGCCACCGGCCGAGCTCGTGACGGCCGAGGCCAGCGCGTGCGGGCCGCCCTTGCCGTCACCCTTGTTGACCGACTTCGGCGCGCCGAAGGTCTGGGTGGTGGTGACGTCCTTGGCGGTGTTGCCGGTGGTGTCGTGCTGCACCAGGGAGGTGCGGTTGCCGGTGGCGTCGTACCCGTAGGTCTGCCAGTACGGCGACGGACCGCCCACGCTGCCGGCCACCGGGCCGTTGGCGTTGGTGCAGGTGCCCACGCCGGGCACGGACGGCGCCGGCCGGGTGGTGACGGACCCCTTGTCGGTCCAGGCGTTGGTGAGCTGCCCCAGGTGGTCGTAGGTGAAGCACTGCAGGTCGGTCGCGGACGCGTTCTGCACGTCCTTCACCGAGGTGATCCGGCCGGCCGGATCGTAGGTGTAGCTGGTCTGGTCGAGCGAGGTGGTGCCGGTCTGCCGGTCCAGGAAGGAGTCGGTCAGCCGTCCGGTGGCCCAGTCGAACTGCTGGGTGGAGACCACCTGGTTGCCCCAGTCACCCACCGTGGTCCGGGTGGCCCGGCCCAACGCGTCGTACTGCACGTCCGTCACCAGCGTGGAGTTGCCACCCGAGGCGAGCAGCAGACCGGTGTTGGAGTACAGGTAGTCCACGCCCTCGGCCGGCAGACCGCCCATCGCCGGCAGGTCGGTGTGGATCAGCGACCCGAGGATCGGCGAGTACTGGTTGCCGGTGCTGTACGTACCCGCCAGCACACCCTCCGCCGCCGGAATGGTGACGCTGGTGCCCAGCGGGCGGTACATCGCGTCGTACCCGGTGACCGCCGTGGTGTACGCAGCCCCGGACGCCCCGCCCACGTACCGGGTGGAGGAGGCGAGCTGCCCCTTGCCGCCCGGCACCGTGTCGTACGCCCAGCCCGCCAACTGATTGGCCGCCGCCACACTGCCGTTGTACAGCCCGGTCTTGTGGCCGAGGACGTCGTACGTGTAGGCGAGCGTGGTGCCCTTGGCGTCCGTGGTGGACGTGATCCGGGAGTCACCGTCGTAGGTGGTGCGGGTGGTTCCCGCGTCCGGGTCGTTCACCTGGGTCTGCCGGCCGCGCAGGTCGTAGCCGTAGGTCCAGGTGTTGCCCGCGGCGTCGGAGCGGGCAGCGGTCCGGCCACCGGCGGTGTAGCTGGAGGTGATCACGGTCGCGTCGGCGGCGTTGCCGGTCGGCGTCGCCGTCCGGTACTGCCAGCGCTGCGTGGTGTTCCCCCGCGCGTCGGTGAAGGTGCTGATCGGAGCGGATCCCTGAGGGGGCGTCACGTCGGTGCGGTCCACACCTGGGTACGCGGTGCTGGTGACCCACTGCTGCTGGCCGTACGACACGAAGGCTTCGGCCAGCTTGCGGCCCTGGCCGTCGTAGGTGACCCAGGTCTGGGCGGGCACCTGTGCGTCCTGCGGGATGAACACCGTGCTGTTCGGCTGCGTGGTGCTCTCGTAGTAGGGCTCGGAGTTCTTCACGCCCCAGCCGTGCGAGTCGTACACGATGTCACTGACCAGCCGGCCCGTGCCGCCGGTGGCGGTGTTGCTCTGGGTCTGCCGGAGCCGGCCCAGGCCGTCGTACAGCTCGTTCTTGACCGCGTAGCTGCCGTCCTCGGTGAGCGTCTGGGAGCTGACCACCGTGGGGGCGGTTTTCCCGTTGATCGCATACGAGAACTTGTACCTCGGACTGAGGTTGGTCGCCCGGTCGGGCGTCCACACGGCGGTCAGCCGGCCCAACGCGTCGTACTGCTTGGTGACGGCGTTGCCGTTCTCGTCGGTGGAGACCAGGGCGAGGTTGCGGCCCGGGTCGAGGGTCTCGGTGGTGGTCCAGGCCGCACCGGTCGGGCCGGTGGCGGTGGTCCGGGTCGGCAGCTCACCGGTCGCCGGGGTGAACGCGGTCGTGGTGACCGCCCCGTTGGCGCCCGCCGAGGAGACCGCGCGGCCGTAGCCGTCGAAGGTGGTCGTCCCGGTCTGGTTGTAGACTGGCTGGCCGCTGCTGTCGTAGGAGTCCAGGGCCCAGGTGCTGGTCGCGTCGCCGGTGGCGCCGGCTTGCCCGAAGGCCTGGCCGTCGTACCGGGTCCGGGTGCCCGAGATGGTGTTGTCGGCGGTTGCGGCGGTGCCGCAGGGGCCGACGACCGTTCGGCGCTCCGAGACCAGCGTGCGGATCAGCGGGTTACTGCTGGTCGCGTAGTCGGTGGTGGTGCAGGTCTCCGGGGCGGCGGCGGTGCCGTCGCCCTTGTCGTCGACGGTGACCGGCCGGTTGCCGTTGGCCTGGTCGGTGGTGGTCACGGTGGCCGTGCTCCGCCAGGAGCCGTTGGCCAGCTTCGACCAGGAGGTCGCCGTGCTGGTGGTGGCGGCGTACCGGGCCACCAGGTTCGGCATGCCGTTGCTCAGCTTGCGGGTCGCGGTGGTCACCTCGGCGGAGGAGACCGTCGCGGACGCTCCGGTCACCGAGCCGCCGGCCTGGTCGAAGGTCTGGCTGCCGAGCACGCTGCCGGTCCGCCACGGCTCGTCGGTGACCGTGACCGCGCTCGCGCCCGGGTACGGGGTGAACGAGGCGGAGGCGCTGCGGGTCGAGCCGTCGGCCTTGCGGTCGCCGTTCATGCCGCGCAGGAAGGTGGTGACCTGCTGGGTCTTCGGCGCCTCGCCGGTGTTGCCGCTACCGGTGGTCTTGGTGACCGTCTGGTAGCCGCGGAAGTCGTCCCAGGCGCGGACCTTGGCGTCGGTGAACTCGCTGTCGTCCCGGTGCCAGGCGGCGCCGCCGCCGTAGCTGAAGTCGGTCGACTTGGTCAGCGTGGTACCGGTCGACGCGTCCTGCTCGGTGACCGAGCGGACCAGGTACTTGTGGAACCAGTCGTTCACCGGGTCGGTCGAGGACTGGCCGGGCAGGTACCAGTGCACCGGCATGCAGGCCATGGTGTTGGAGTCCTCGGACGCCGGCATGTGGCCGCTGACCCGGGAGCACTCGGTGTCGGCGTAGATCACGTTGATCTGGCCGCCGGTCTCGGTGGTGATCTGCTGGATGCGCGGGCGCAGGAAGGCCGGCTGGGCCGGGGTCAGCCCGTCGACCCGGTTGGGCAGTTCACGCGCGGTGAAGCTGACCGCCGGGACGGTGGCCGCGCTCTGCCCGTTGGTGCCGGTGCGCTGGATCGAGGCCAGCCACAGCGCCGGCTTGGTGCCGTCGCCCGGATCCGGGAAGGAGTGCGTCAGCGCCCAGGAGTCGACCGAGCGGTAGGAGCCGGAGACCAGCACCTGGGACTCGATCTTCGTCAGCTTCAGCGACGACCAGAAGGTCGGCCAGAAGACGGAACAGCTGCCGGTGGAGGCGCAGTTCTGGTCCAGCGGGGTGTCCGGCCAGTTGGCCTGGTTGGCGGTGGTGCGCTGCGTGGCGGTACAGGTGATCTGCCCCGACTGGTTGCACCGTTCGGCCGTGCTGAACAGCACCTTCGCGGCCGGCTTCACGCCGCCGTTCGCGGCGATCTGCTCGGGCAGCCGCTGGCCGTACGCGATCTGGGTCAGTTCGGTGGAGCGGACGTAGGCGGTCAGCGTGCCGGAGCCGCCGTTCTGGCCGGCGCCGCGGTTGTAGTAGTTCAGGTCCTGCTGGTAGCTGAGGGTGGTCAGGTTCTGGTGGGTGTCCACGACGTAGTCGAGGTTCCACCGCCAGGCCTCCTGGCAGTACGACGCCTTGCCCTTGGCCGCGTCGTAGCAGTCGTCGCCGCTGTTGGGCGAGTAAACCGGGAGGTAAGCCACCGAGTTGGTCGCCGGGTCGGCATGGTTGCCGCCGGGCAGGTGGTTCTGGCCGAAGTAGTACTGGATGCCGTCCGAGGTGGTGACCCGCCAGTACTCGCCGCCCTTGGCCTCGTTGGCGGCGCCGGTCAGCTGCTCGACCTTGGAGCCGTCGTCGCCCTGCAGGCGCCAGGTCCCGGTGGCGTCGTCGCGGACCAGGGCACCGGTGCGGCCGCCCAGGTTGAGGATCGCGTTCTGGCCGGCCCAACACTGGTCGCCCGACCCGGTGATGCCGTCCTTGGCACAGGAGCGGTAGGAGCGCTCGATGAAGCCGGGCTGGTAGTCCCAGCCCTCACCGATCCAGGAGGACTGCGGGTTCCGTGCGGAGTTCTTGCCGTCCACGGCGGCGGAGTTGTACCCGAGCACGACCGAGGGCGCGGCGCCGCCGAGCGCGGGGGGCAGCTGGATCGGGTACGAGTAGGTGAAGTTGCCGATGTTGCTGCCCGCGCCCCAGTTCATCGACGGGGCCAGCGGCGAGGCCGAGTAGTTGCCCGTCGCGCCGCCGGAGTCGGCGGTCGCGGCCAGCACGGTCGCCGACTCGGCGGTGGCCGACTGGGTGAACGCGGCCTGGACCACCCGTGAGCCGTCGGCGGCGGTCGCGGCGCTCTTGGTCGCGCCGGCCGCGGGCTTGGCGGCGAGCGCGACCTCGGCGGTCAGCACGCCGGTCTTCGGGTCGACCGCGGCGGCGACCGGGGTCTGCTGCCGGCACTCGGCCTTGTCCGGAGTGGTCAGCGCACAGGCGGGCAGCTGCACCAGCCTGGCCCGGTCGGCCCAGCCGACGCCCTGCAGGGTCTTCAGGTCGAGGGCGACCTGGAGCTTGCCGTCGCCGCCGTCGGGCGCGGTCAGGGTCACCACCGGGCCGGTGGCGCCGGCGTTCCTGCCCTGGTCGGCGGTGCCGACCTCGACCTTGACCGAGCCGACCGAGGACCCGCCCTTGGCCAGCTTCACCGGCAGGTTGCCGGCTTGGACGGGCTTGCCGTCGGCCAGCGAGATGGTCGCCGAGCCGGTCGGCGCGGCGGCCGTGGCGGCCGGCTTCCACTCCCCCGGCACCGGGTACGCCGGCGCCTGCGGCTTGCCCGCCGCCTGGTTCTCGCCCTTCACGGGCTTCTGGTTCGCCAGTGGTGTCTTCGGCGTCCACACCTTGCCGTGCGGCCGCCGGGACGCCAGCGCCTCCGCCGACGGCGCGCCCAGCAGCGGCATGACCAGCGCGACCAGGCCCACCACCCCGAGACCCCGTCGCAGGACGCCGGACGATCCGGTGCCGCGTGGCACCGGTGTTCGTCGTTCCCCCACAACCCCTCCCCATGAGACATGTCGACAAGGCGACCGCACATATTTGCGATCGCCGCGCGGTGGACCCTAGAGGCTGCAGGGACTGATGTGACATCAGTTTTTATAAATTAACCAAAAGGTGACGAGTACTAGCGGATTAACCGGTCTATTGCGACAACTTGAATCGGGCTTGACGATCCACTACTTCGCCCCCCATCGTTCCCGTCGAACGTCCGCGCGACAGGCGGACTCTTCGGGGAGGAAGAAAGCACTTCGATGTCCAACTTCAGACCGATTTCCGCCGATGCGCGGCGGAGGGCCAGGGGGGGAGGGCGTTCAGCCCGCCTGGTGGCCCTCGCCGCGACCGGTGCCCTCGGCCTCGGCATGCTCGGTTCGCCTTTCGCCCAGGCCGCTCCCAACCCACTGCCCGGTTCAGCCGCTCCGGCGGGCTCCCCGGCCGGCGCCAAGCCGGCCCTGACCGAGGTCCAGCAGGGCATCGTGGACGCGCGGGCGAAGGCCAGGTCCACCGGCAAGCCGGTGGTGGTCGACGCGATGACCACCGAGACCTCGATCACCCAGATCAACCCGGACGGGACCGCGTCCACCACCGACCACGCCGGCGACGTGCGCACCAAGCGCGGCAAGGCGTGGGCCGATCTGGACGCGACGCTGCGCCGCAACCAGGACGGCACGCTGGCTCCGGCGGTCTCGTCGATGGACCTGACGCTGTCCGGCGGCGGTACCGGCCCGATGGCGACGCTGACCACCGCGGAGGGCCAGAAGCTCGCCGTCACCGCGCCGTTCGCGCTGCCCGCGCCGACGCTGAGCGGCGACACCGCGACCTACCCGAATGTCCTGCCCGACGTGGATCTGCTGGTCACCGCGCTGGCCACCGGCGGCTGGCGGGACGTCATCGTGGTGAAGACCGCGGCGGCCGCCGCCGACCCGCGGCTGAAGAGCCTGCACTTCCCGGTGAAAGCCGACGGCCTGAAGGTGACGACCGACGCCGCGGGCAACGTCAGCGTCAAGGACGACGCCGGCAAGGTCCGGCTGCACGCACCGACCCCGCTGCAGTGGGACTCCACCCCGCCGGCGAAGGGCGAGGACTCCAAGGCCCCCAAGGGCTCGGCCCCGGCCGGCGACGACCAGGCGCCCGAGTTCGAGAAGTCCTCCCCCGCCCGGGCCGGCGAGGGCGCGCACGAGGCCCCGATCGCGATCAAGGCGGACCAGAACGGCTTCGACCTGACGCCGGACCAGACCACCTTCGGCAAGGGCACCGGCCCCTGGTACCTCGACCCGACGATCAGCGCCGACAGCGGCACCGCGCACTCGGCCCAGGTCCAGGAGTACCACTCCGGCACCACGTACTACGACGCCGTCGGCTCGCTCGGCACCGGGTACTGCGGCTACAGCGACTGCACCGGCTACGGCCGGGAGCGCGCCTACTTCTCGATCAACGTGAACCCGGCGATCTGGACCCAGCCGGGCGGCGCCCCGGCCCCGCCGACCGTGTACGGCTCCACGCTGTACGCCAACGTGGACGGCGCCTCCAGCCCGAGCACCAGCACCCCGCTCGGTCTGTACTGGACCGGCGCGATCTTCCCGGGCGTGACCTGGAACAACCAGCCCTGCAACGGCGGCGGCACCTTCGGCGGCTGCAGCAAGATCGGTGACTCGAAGTCCATCGTCGGCACCGGGCCGATCGCCTACGACGTCAGCTGGCACATGCAGCAGGCCGCTTCGCAGAAGTGGCCCACCTTCACCGTCGGCATCGCACCCGACGACGAGAAGAACAAGTACTACCGCAAGCACATCACCAACAACCCGCACATCACCACCAACTACGACCTGCAGCCGAGCATCTGGTACCCGCGAACCAGCCCGAGCTCCGGCTTCGCCAACGCCGACGGCAACGGCAACCCGGTCGGGTACGACTGCACCACTGGCGGCCAGAACCCCTGGTCCAACCCGGCCTGGATCGGCGCTAACCAGAGCGTCACGCTGATGTCGAACAACTGGTCCCCGGCGGGCATGAACCTGTGGACCAACTTCCGGATGTGGGATGACAACGACAGCAACAATGGCTGGTCGGGTCGCACCGGATGGCAGGGCAGCTACAACACCGCCCAGGTCAACGTTCCCTACGATGTGCTGAAGGACGGCCACCAGTTCGGCTGGACCTCCAACGCCTTTGACGCCGACCCGTACTGGAACGGCCTCGGCTCGGTCGACTCCTCATGGTGCTACTTCCGCGTCGACCGGACCCCGCCGACCGTGAGCGTCAGTTCCGAGCAGTTCCCGCCCTCGGGCACCACGCTGCCGGCTGACAAGATCAAGTACGCGAACGAGGCCGGCACCTTTGTTCTCTCCGGCACCGACCCGACGCCGGGCCCCGGACTGAACGCCTCGGGCCTGGCCTGCTTCCGGGTCAGCACCAACCCGACCCCGGTCACCGGCTGGCGCTGCAACGATGCGGGCATCGTCCGCCCGGACGCCAATGGCAAGGGCACGTACACGTACACCCCGGGCACCTGGGGCACCAACACGCTGTACGTCCAGGCACAGGACCAGGCGGGCAACTACAGCCAGCCGTACGCGTACAACTTCTACGCGCCGTTCAACCCGGCCTCCTCGCCGGTCTTCGGCGACGTCACCGGTGACGGCAAGCCCGACATCACGCTGCCGGACTCCACCGGTAACCTGCGGGTGGTCACCAACCTCGCCGACCCGGTGAACGCCGGCACCATTGCCGGCTCCCAGGCCGTCGCGCCCGCCAACTCCCCGTCGGGCAACTGGAACGGCCTGCAGATCACCCACCGCGGCTCGCTGCGCGGCCAGGTGCCGGTGGACGACCTGATCGTCCACGTGCCGGGCGACCCGCAGATGCTGATGTACACCAACGACGGGCACGGCAACTACACCCAGAGGACGCCGTTCTACCCGAGCGGCAACACCACCCCGGCGCAGGTCAGCTGTGTGGACACGGCAGGCCAGAAGGTGGACGCGACGCAGACCAGCGGCTGCCCGACCGGGGTCGGCTACGACTGGTCGAAGGTGACCCAGGTCCTCGCGCTCGGCAGCCCCGACGGCGAGACCACCACCCCGCTCAGCCGCACCTCGCTGGCCGTCGTGATCAACGGAGCGCTGTGGCTGATCCCGCCGGGCGGGAACAACGCGGTGCTGCTCAAGAAGACCGAGACCCAGATCTCCACCCTGCCCTGGGACGGCGCGATCGGCGGCCACGGCTACGACCTGATCAACCCGGGTCCGGCCAACGGCACGAGCTCCTGGACCGTCAACTCGGCCACCAGCACCGCCAAGCAGGCCACCCTGTGGGCGCGTGACCGGCAGACCGGCCAGATCCTGGCCTACCCGATCACCAAGACCGCCACCGGCGCCACGGACTACACCGCTCTGGCCGACCCGACCAAGGGCATTGTCATCGGCACCGGCTTCGACACCACCACCTTCCCGGTGGTCGGCTCGTCCGGTGACTTCGACGGCGACGGCGTGGCCGACCTGTGGGCCCAGAACTCGACCGGCAAGGTCGTCCTGTTCAAGGGCGTCGCGGACGACAGTGCCAGGCCCGGCGCGGTCACCTCACTGGCCGGCTCCACCGTCGTCGGCGACCCGCGCGGTCCCCTGGCCCGCTATCCGCTGACCGGCACCATCGCCGGCGACGCCGCGCACACCGCGGACTCGACCGGCAAGACCACCGCCACCATCCAGAACCAGGTCTCCTTCACCAGCGCCAACCTGGGCGGCGCTGCCACCACCGCGGCGGTGTTCAGCCACGGCGCCGCCGATGCGACCGACGGCCGGATCACCACCACGGCCCAGGTCGACACCGCACAATCCTTCACGGTCAGCGCGTGGGCGCGGATCGACAAGTTCACCGACGGCGTGGTCGTCGGCCAGGACGGCAACTCGACCAGCAACTTCATGATCTGGCCGGGCACCTGGACCTCGGCCGGCCCGACCTGGACCTTCGCGATGGCGCGCAGCGACTCCGGCTGGGACTACGACACCACCGCCCCGGCAGCGAACAGCGGCACCAGCCACGACTACGCCAAGCAGAACGCGGCCGCCCGCGCCCAGCTCGGCGTGTGGACCAAGCTGACCGCGAGCTACGACGCCACCACCGGGCAGATGAGCCTGTACGTGGACGGCGCGCTGGCCGCGACCGGCTGGCACACCGCCAAGATGGCCCCGACCGGCAAGGTCTCGATCGGCCGCTACGTCAACGGTGGCGCCAGCCACAACACCTTCGACGGAGCGGTCGCCGACGTGGCGCTCTACCCGTACCCGACCGTCGCCGGCTCGACGGCCGGTTCGGTCGTGTCCGGCCTGTCCAACGCCAAGTGCCTGGACGAGGCCAACTCCAGCACCACCCCGGGTGCCAAGGTGCAGGTCTGGGACTGCAACGGCAGCAACGCGCAGGCCTGGTCCTTCCGCCCGGACGGCACGGTCGGCCTGCCCTTCGGCGGCTGCCTGGACGCCACCAACGCGGGCACCGGCAACGGCACGCCGGTCCAGTGGTACACCTGCTGGGGCGGCCCGGGCAACGGGGCCCAGCAGTTCCTGCCGCGGGCCGACGGATCGATCTGGAACCCGGTCTCCAACCGCTGCGTGGACATCCCCCGCGGGGACCTCACCAGCGGCAACCAGGTGATCCTGTTCGACTGCAACGGCGGTCCGGGCAACCAGTACTGGCGGCTGAGCCCGGCCGTCTGACGGCCGTGACGCACCACCCGTGAGACCGGCCTCCCCCAGGGGAGGCCGGTCTCACGGCTTCCCGGCCTCCAGGGTCAGGCCCGCTCGGCGGCGCGCAGCGCGCGCAGTCCGCGTACCCCGATCGCGCTGATGGCAGGCCGAGTGCCAGCGAGGTGACGGCGAGCAGCAGGTGGACCCAGAAGAAGGCCGTCGGCGTCATTGGCCTCCGGGGCATTCTCGGGGCCCGCCGCGCCAACAAGTAGGCCAAGCCCACCCACCACAAGCAGCAGCCCCGCGCATACGCCATGGGGGCAGTGCCCGGACGGGGCAGTGCTCGGCGTGTCTTCGTCAGCAGCGGAAGTGTGGGGCTCGGCCACCCCAAGGGGATCTCGCCCTGAGGCAGTGGCTGGTGCGGCGGCGGAGGTGCCGGCGGGCGAGCCAAGGGAGCTCGCTGCGGCGTGGCGCGAGGCGCTGTCTGAGATCGACCCCTGGTGGGCGGCGGCGCAGCGCGCCGGGTTCGTCGGCCTGGAGCAGGAGCAGCAGGACCTGCTGACCGAGGAGGACCCGGAGCTGGCGGCCACGGCCGCCCGGAAGCAGGCCCAGAAGGAGAGGGCCGCGGCCCTACGCCGTCGTCCTGGATGTTGCACGCGCATACCTCGTTGCCCGGGCAGGAGGCGACCTTCGAGAACAACTACAGCCGCACCGGGTCACAGGGCGCCTTGCACATGGCGGCCGGCCCTGCTGCTTGGCGAGCACGGGTGACGCTTCGCCTGAGGGGTGGTAGTGAGGGTAAAGATCGAACCCGTTGAGTCAGCAGCCGCGAACGATTACTACTGTAAGTAGCGAGTGGCGTGCTACCCAATGCTGGCAAGGGCAGTGGGGGATCATCGCGAGTTCGATCTGCCCGTGCTCGTTTCACACTCATTTCACATCGCGAGTCCCAGAGGTGTTGCAGCCAGCCCCTCGCTAGACGTTTCCGCAGGTCAGAACCCTGCCCGACCTGCGGAAACGATGAGAGACCAAACTGCGTTTCCGCAGGTCAGAGGGGGTCTCTACAGGTCGTAGTACAGCTCGAACTCGTGCGGGTGGGGCCGGAGGGCGATCGGGGCGATCTCGTTGGTGCGCTTGAAGTCGATCCAGGTCTCGATCAGGTCCGGGGTGAAGACGTTGCCCGCGAGGAGGTACTCGTGGTCGGCTTCGAGGGCCTCCAGGACGGCCGGGAGCGAGGAGGGCACCTGGGGGACGTTGGCGTGCTCCTCGGGGGCGAGCTCGTAGAGGTCCTTGTCGACCGGCTCCAGCGGCTCGATCTTGTTGCGGATGCCGTCCAGGCCGGCCATCAGCATGGCGGAGAAGGCCAGGTACGGGTTGGAGGACGGGTCCGGGGCGCGGAACTCGATGCGCTTGGCCTTGGCGTTGGAGCCGGTGATCGGGATGCGGATCGCGGCCGAGCGGTTGCGCTGCGAGTAGACCAGGTTGACCGGCGCCTCGAAGCCCGGGACCAGGCGGTGGTAGGAGTTCACCGAGGGGTTGGTGAAGGCCAGCAGCGAGGGGGCGTGCCGGAGCAGGCCGCCGATGTAGTAGCGGGCGGTGTCGGAGAGGCCCGCGTAGCCCTGCTCGTCGTAGAAGAGCGGGGAGCCCTCGGTCCACAGCGACTGGTGGACGTGCATGCCGGAGCCGTTGTCGCCGAAGATCGGCTTGGGCATGAAGGTGGCCGTCTTGCCGTTCCGCCAGGCGACGTTCTTGATGATGTACTTGAACAGCATCAGGTCGTCGGCCGCGTGCAGCAGGGTGTTGAACTTGTAGTTGATCTCGGCCTGGCCGGCCGTGCCGACCTCGTGGTGCTGGCGCTCGACCTCCAGGCCGGACTTGGCCAGCTCCAGCGACATCTCGGCGCGCAGGTCGGCGAAGTGGTCCACCGGCGGGGTGGGGAAGTAGCCGCCCTTGTACTTGACCTTGTAGCCGCGCACGTCGCCCTCGGCGGCGCCGCTGTTCCAGGCGCCGGCCTCCGAGTCGATGTGGTAGAAGGACGCGTTGGCGCTGGTCTCGAAGCGCACCGAGTCGAAGACGTAGAACTCGGCCTCGGGCCCGAAGAAGGCGGTGTCGGCGATGCCGGAGGAGGCGAGGTAGGCCTCGGCCTTCTTGGCGACGTTGCGCGGGTCGCGGCTGTAGGCCTCGCCGGTGACCGGGTCCTGGATGAAGAAGTTGATGTTGAGGTGCTTCTCGGCCCGGAAGGGGTCGAGCCGGGCGGTGGCGAGGTCCGCGACCAGGGCCATGTCGGACTCGTGAATGGCCTGGAAGCCGCGGATCGACGAACCGTCGAACATCAGGGTCTCGGACGGATCGAAGGTCGCCGCGGGTACGGAGAAGTGCTGCATGACGCCCGGCAGGTCACAGAAGCGGACATCGACGAACTTGACGTCGTTGTCCTGGATGAACTGCTTCACTTCGGCGGCGTTGTTGAACATCCATCCTCCTCGGCGTGCGAATTGGGCTCACCCTAGGAATGGGTCGTTTCCAGCCGGTGACCCGCTCGTTTCCTAGATGTTAACCACGACCGCCGAACGGGCCGCAAACTCCTACGGGACGGGGCAAATCACCTCGCCGAGCTGGGGGTCCTCCGTGAAGTGGTCTGGACCACTTGGTAAGCCCGTCGAACGGGATTCACCCGGTCGTGGAGCAGTCCCCGAGCAGGCCGCGAGCGCTCCGCCGACGCCCCGCCCGCGCCCGGCCCGCGTCCCGTCCGCGCCCCGCCCGGAGGGGAGCCGGTGCCGGTCCGCGGCGTGAGCCCGGTTAGTGTGGATTCGTGGACACCAGAGAAGCGTTGGGATCGTGGATCGACGGCCCCAAGGCGGCCGCCGAGAAGATGGGCGCCGACTTCGGCTACCGCGGCGAGCGCCTCGGGCTGCCCAAGGAGGGCCCCGGCTCGATCGCCGGCCCCGGCCGACGGATCGGCGCGCTGTTCGTGGACGGCTGGCTGGTCTCGCTGGTCTCCTTCGGCCTGCTGGCCAAGGGGGACACGGCCGAGGCCAACCTGTGGACCCTCCCGCTGTTCTTCCTGGTCGCGGTGATCCTGCTCTCCACCTCCGGCACGACCCTCGGCAAGCGGCTGTTCGGCCTCCGGGTGGTCCGCCTGGACGGGCGCCGCGCGACCATCCCGCAGGTCCTGCTGCGCACCGTGCTGCTCTGCCTGGTGGTGCCGCCGCTGGTCTGGGACCGCGACACCCGGGGCCTGCACGACAAGGCGGTCGGCACCGTCGAGGTCCGGATCTAGTCCGGCCCCCGCGACAACGCGACACGCGACAACGCGACACACGACCGACAACGCCACAACGTCGAACGGCCCGCCCCGGAGGATCCGGGGCGGGCCGTTCTGGTGTCGTCAGGGGAGGGGCGGGTCAGCGGGCCTGGCCGCCCTTGGGCATCCGGGCACCCTTGGGCATCGGACCCTTGGGGATCGGCGCCTTGGAGAGCAGGTCACCCAGCGCGCGCAGCCGGTCGTTGGTCTCGGTGACCTGGGCGGCGGTGATGGAGCGGGGCAGTCGCATCAGGTGGATCTGCAGCTTCTTCAGCGGGATCTCGCCCTCGCCGGTGCCCACCACGATGTCGTGCACCGGCACGTCGCCGACCACACGGGCCATCTTCTTCTTCTCGGAGGCCAGCAGCTGCCGCACCCGGTTCGGGTTGCCCTCGCCGATCAGCGCGATGCCGGCCCGGCCCACGGCGCGGTAGACCGCGTCCTGGTTACGGGTGACGGCGACCGGGGTGGAGTTGGAGCTCCAGCCGCGCCGGATGTTGTTCAGCACCGCAGCGACGGCGCCCGGCTGTCCCTCCATCTGTCCGAACGCGGCGCGTTCGGCCCGGCGCCCGAAGACGATCGCCATGGCCAGGACGGCCACGATGAAGCCCAGGATGCCCAGGTAGACGGGATGGTCGATCGCGAAGCCGATGGCGAGGAACACGCCGAAGGTCAGCAGGCCGACGCCGGCGATGATCAGGCCGATCTTGGTGTCGACCTTCTTGGTCATGGTGTACGCCAGGCGGATCTGCTTCAGTCGCCCGGGGTTCTCGGATGTTTCCCTCGCCATAACGCTCATGGTACGTGGCACGGGTACGGGATATCCAAGCCCGGGTACCCGTTCGCCCGAACCGTGACCCTCGGGTCCGCTCACGGTCGCGCACAGCGACGCCGCGGCCTCAGCGGGGTACGGAGCGTGTTTCCGCGGCGCGCGAGGCACCCTCCGCGACCTCGGCGCCCTTCGCGACCTGGGCGCCCTCCGCACCCTCCGCGTCGTGCCGTCGGTCCGCCGCGTGCTCGCGGTCCTCGCACACCGCCGCCCAGGCGTTGCGGCGGGCGTGCCGCTGCCCGGGTGCCAGCAGGACGCTCTCGGCGAACCGCAGCGCCGCCCCCACCGACCGGATCCGCACCTGCAGCTGCATCCCGAACAGCTCCTCTCGTAGCCGGCCACGGCTGATCCCGACCGATCGCTGTCACCGATCACCGTCATCGATCACCGGTACCGATCACCGTGGCTGAGAAGAATCGAACGCCCACCAGGCGTCCATCATCCCCACCCCGTGTTACCAGTCCGTGACCAGGCAGTCAAAGCGCGGTGAAACCCGGAAGGGCGGAGCCGCAGCTCCGCCCTTCCAACGGCCCAGTGGCCGAAAACCGCTCTCGGGATCAGACCGCGGCCTGCTCGCGCCGCTCCAGCGCCTGCCGGTACAGCCGGCCGGCCCGGTACGACGAACGCACCAGCGGCCCCGACATGACACCCGCGAAGCCCAGCTCCTCGGCCTCCTCCTGGAGCTCGACGAACTCCTGCGGCTTGACCCAGCGCTCCACCGGGTGGTGGCGCAGCGAGGGCCGCAGGTACTGGGTGATGGTGATCAGCTCGCAGCCGGCCCCGACCAGGTCGGCCAGCGCCTGGCTGATCTCCTCGCGGGTCTCGCCCATGCCCAGGATCAGGTTGGACTTGGTGACCAGCCCGGCCGCGCGGGCCTGGGTGATGACGTCCAGCGAGCGCTCGTAGCGGAAGGCCGGGCGGATCCGCTTGAAGATGCGCGGGACCGTCTCGACGTTGTGCGCGAGCACCTCGGGGCGGGAGGAGAAGACCTCGGCCAGCTGCTCGGGCACCGCGTTGAAGTCGGGGATGAGCAGCTCGACGCCGGTGCGGCCGGCGGCGCGCTCGGCGGTCATCGCGTGCACCTGGCGGACGGTCTCGGCGTACAGCCAGGCGCCGCCGTCCTCCAGGTCGTCGCGGGCGACGCCGGTGATGGTGGCGTAGTTGAGGTCCATGGTGACGATGGACTCGGCGACCCGGCGCGGCTCGTCGCGGTCGAACTCGGCGGGCTTGCCGGTGTCGATCTGGCAGAAGTCGCAGCGGCGGGTGCACTGGTCACCGCCGATGAGGAAGGTCGCCTCGCGGTCCTCCCAGCATTCGAAGATGTTGGGGCAGCCGGCCTCCTGGCAGACCGTGTGCAGCCCCTCCTTCTTCACCAGCGACTGGAGGGCGTTGTACTCCGGGCCCATCTTCGCGCGGGTCTTGATCCACTCGGGCTTCCGCTCGATGGGGGTCTCGCTGTTGCGGACCTCCAGGCGGAGCAGCTTCCTGCCGTCGGGCGCGACAGCGGACACGTGCGACTCCTAGAACTAGACGGGGTACCCCCAGGGTACGCCTGTGGTTGTACGGCCTGTGCCGGGCCTGCCGCCCTGCAATCGCAGGGCAACACGGCTACCGGTCAGTAGATTCCCAGCGGCTGGGGCTTCCTTGGAGCGACCCGGGGGCCAACTGCGGAGCAACCCCGGCCTGACCCCCGGGACCAACCCCGGGCCCGACCGGAACGGGCTCAGCGGCTGAGCGCCGGCTCCGGCAGCTCCGCGAACACGTCCTTGAGGTGCCGCTCGACCGCCGGCGTCGCCTCGCCCACCGGGAAGTCGCGCCCCAGCTCGCCGGCCAGCGAGGCCACGCCCGCGTCCCGGATGCCGCACGGCACGATCTTGTCGAAGTAGGTCATGTCCGGGTCGCAGTTGAGCGCGAAGCCGTGCATGGTCACCCCGCGGGCGACCCGCACCCCGATCGCGGCGAGCTTGCGGTCGCCGCCGCGCTGCCCGGCGTTGGACGGCGCGTACTCGGGCCCGGCGAGCCGCGGGTCGATGCCCAGCGGCAGGCCCATCCGCAGGGTCAGCTTGCCGATGTCGACCACCTCGGCGGGGTCCACCACGGCGTCCGGGAGGTTCTGGCCGAGCACCCAGACCCCGCTGCGGCCCTCCACCCGGGTGGTCCCGACGCCGAAGTCGGCGGCGGTGCGGATCAGCGCCTCCTCCAGGCGGCGGACGTACGCGATCACGTCGATCGGGTCCGGCAGCTTGATGATCGGGTAGCCGACCAGCTGGCCGGGGCCGTGCCAGGTGATCTCCCCGCCCCGGTTGACCTCGACCACCGGGGTGCCGTCCAGCGGCAGGTCGGCGGGGTTGGTGCGCTTGCCCATGGTGTAGACGGGCGGGTGCTCCAGCAGCAGCACGGTGTCGGGGATCTCGTCCGCGACCCGCAGCGCGTGCAGGCGCTGCTGCTCCTCCCACGCCTCCTCGTACGGGACGACGTGCTCGCCTATGCCCATTCGAACGAACCGTACGTTCTCGCTCACCGCTGCCGCTCCTTGCCAGGCGTTCGAGACCAGCCTCGCGTTCGAGACCAACCTCGCCACTGTACGCCCCGGCCCGGACGGACCGGTCAGCCGCCCGCGCCGGGGTTCGGACGGACCGGTCAGCCGCCCGCGCCGGGGTCGGACAGCAGTTGCAGCCGCAGCGCCAGCTGCAGTTCCAGTGACCGTTCCGGCTGGTTCCAGTCCGGGCCGAGCAGCGCCTCGACCCGGTCCAGCCGCTGCACCACGGTGTTCACGTGGACGTGCAGGTCGTCCTTGGCCCGGGTGAGGCTGCCGCCGCAGTCGAAGTAGGCGCGCAGGGTGCGCACCAGTTCGGTGCCGCGCCGGGCGTCGTAGGCGAGCAGCGGGCCGAGCGTGGCGCCGACGAACCCGTCCACGTCGTGGCCGTCGCCGAGCAGCACGCCGAGGAAGCCGAGGGTGCGGGACGAGGCGCCCTCCCCGGCGCGGCCGAGTACCCGCAGGGCGCGGACGCAGCGCAGGCCCTCGGCGTACGAGGCGGCCAGCGCGGCCGGACCGGCGGCCTCCCGGCCCGCGCCGACGGTGGCCGGGAAGCCGGCCAGTCGGGCCAGCCGTTCGGCGGCCTGCCGGGCGGTCCGCTCGGGGTCGTCGGTGTCGCCCGGTGTGACGGGCACCAGCAGCACCACCGCCTCGCCGTGTTCGGCGCTGACCCCGCGGGAGCCGAACAGGTAGCGCCGGGCCGCGCCCGCCAGCCGGCCCCGGTGGTCGCCCGTCCCGTCGGCGGGTTCGGCGACCAGCACCAGGTGCGGCCGGGCGAGGTCGACGCCGAGTCGGCGGCCGCGCGCGGTGAGCCCTGCCGGGTCGCGCTCGGGGGCGGTGAGCAGGTCGGTGAGCAGTTCGCCGCGGACCCGGTTCTCGGTCTCCGCGACCGAGCGGCGCAGCAGCAGGAGCAGCGCGGTCACCACGCTGGCCCGCTCGAACAGCCGACGGTCGGCGTCGTCGAGGTCGGGCCGGCCACGCAGCACCATGGTGCCCAGCGTGTCGTGCCCGGCGAGCACCGCGCACACCCACAGCGCGCCGTGCCGCACCGACCGGCCCTCGGCCCGGGACGCGGCGACCGCCCCGACCAGTTCGGCGCCGGGCGCGGGCCGTCCGGCCAGCGGTTCGCCCTCGGCGTCCAGGACCGCTATCTCGCCGTCCAGCAGGTGGGCGACGGCGGCGGCCACGTCCGGCACCTCGGCGCCGCGCAGTACCAGGTCGGTGAGCCGGTCGTGCGCCTGCTCGGCGCGCTGGACGGCGGCGGAGTGGGCCCGCACCAGCCCGTTGGCGGCGTTCAGCTCGGCCAGCGCGGCCCGGGTGTCGGCCAGCGACTTGGCGGTGTCCAGGGCGATGGCGGCGTGCGCGGCCAGGGTGCAGAGCAGCGCGACCTCGTCGGGGGAGAAGGCGCGCGGGGTGCGGTCGGCGGCGAACAGCACGCCGATGACCTCGCCGCCGAGTAGCAGCGGCACGCCGATGATCGCCACCAGGCCCTCGTCCAGCACGCCCGCGTCGATCGTGCCGGTGTGGTGGAAGCGCTCGTCGGTGCGGTAGTCGGGGGTGGCGTACGGGCGGGCGGTCTGGGCGACCAGCCCGCCCAGCCCGTCGCCGAGGCTGAGCCGCAGGGTCTGGAACAGGACGGACACCGAGCCGTCGGTGACCCGCATGTAGGTGTCGCCGGCGGCCTCGTCCGGCAGGGTCAGGTACGCGGTGTCGGTGCCGAGCAGCATCCGGGCCCGGCGGACGATCGCCTGCAGCACGGCGTCCAGGTCCCGGGAGGCGGCGAGGTCCCCGGCGGTGTCGAACAGGGCGGTCAACTCAGCCTCGCGGCGCCGGTGTTGACGTAGGGTGCGGTGCACCCGCAGGGCCTGCCAGGTGGCGTCGTCGATCTCGGCGAGGACGCCGGCCGACGCCCCGCGGCGGCGGGCGTCGGCCAGCACCTCGGCGAAGTCCTCGGTGGCGGCGCCGGAGGCGAGCAGGTCGAGCAGCCGCCGCAGTGCGGGGGCGGCGCTCTCGTCGGGGTGGTTCACGGTGCGGGCCGCCAATCGGCGTCGGTTCCGACGGTTGCGAGGAATCGCGATGCTATCGCCTCGATCCCCAGGCCCCGTCCGGCCGATCCTGCCGGACGGACGGTGGGATCGACCCGACGGGCGGTGGGATCGACCGGACGGGCGGTGGGATCGACCGGACGGGACCTCAGGCCACGGCGGGCTTTCCGACCGTCGCGCCGTCCTCCGAGACCTCCTCCTCGACCGCCGTCAGGTCCTGTCCCCTGGTCTCCCGCGCGCACAGCACGGCCAGCAGGGTGAGCGCCGCGGCGGCGGCCATGTACACCGAGATGGGGGTGGCGCTGCCGTAGTCCTTGAGCAGCGCGGTCGCGATCAGCGGGGCGGGCGCGCCGGCCGCCACCGAGGCGAACTGGGCGCCGATCGAGGCCCCCGAGTAGCGCAGCCTGGTCGCGAACAGTTCGGAGAAGAAGGCCGCCTGCGGCGCGTACATGGCGCTGTGGAACACCAGGCCGACGGTCACCGCGAGCACCAACTGCCCGAACGAGTGAGTGTCCACCAGTCCGAAGAACACGAACGCCCAGACCCCGACCCCGGCCGCGCCCACCAGGTACACCGGTTTGCGTCCGACCCGGTCCGACAGCGCGCCGAACAGCGGGATCAGCGCGAACTGGATCGCCGAGGCGATCAGCACGGCGTTCAGCGCGCTCTGCTTGTCGAAGTGGGCGTGGGTGACGGCGTACGTCAGCACAAAGGTCGTCATCACGTAGTACGAGATGTTCTCCGCCATCCGCGCGCCCATCGCCACCAGCACCTCCCGCCAGTGGTGCTTCAACACCCCGACCAGCGGCGGCTGTTCGGTGGTCGGCCGGTTCTCCAGCGCCTGCCGGAACAGCGGCGACTCCTCCACCGCCAGCCGGATCCACAGCCCCACCGCGACCAGCACCGCCGACAGCAGGAACGGCACCCGCCAGCCCCAGGCCAGGAACGCGCTCTCCGACTGCACCGCCGTCATCAGCGACAGCACCCCGGCCGCCAGCAGGTTCCCGGCCGGCGCCCCGCCCTGGGGCCAGGACGCCCAGAACCCCCGCCGCCGTCGGTCCCCGTGCTCCGACACCAGCAGCACCGCCCCGCCCCACTCCCCGCCGAGCGCGAAGCCCTGCACCAGCCGCAGCGAGGTCAGCAGCACCGGCGCCGTCACCCCGACCGAGTCGTACGTCGGCAGCAGCCCGATCGCCGTGGTCGCCCCGCCCATCAGCAGCAGGCTCAGCACCAGAAGCTTCTTCCGGCCCACCCGGTCCCCGAAGTGCCCGAACACCAGCGCCCCGAGCGGCCGGGCCGCGAACCCGATCGCGTAGGTCAGGAAGGACAGCAGCGTCCCCGTCAGCGGATCGCTGTTCGGGAAGAACACCTTCCCGAACACCAGGGCCGCAGCCGTTCCGTACACGAAGTAGTCGTACCACTCGATCGTCGTGCCGATCAGACTCGCGGCCACCACTCGTGGGAGTGAACGGGTCGCCGCCGAACCAGGGGCAGGGGCATTCATGGGTCACCACTTCCAGACGCGGACGATGTCGCCACAAGGTAGGAACCCCACGCCCCACCGCATATGTGACAGACCCACACAGTCCCTGGGTAAGGCATGGCCCACACCCCCACAACCGCCTGACCCCTGAGCCGTTGCCCGATCCATTCGCCTTCAGGTCGAAAGAACGGCCGGGGGCCGGGCGACGAAATCGCCCGGCCCCCGGCCGCAGTGGCGCTATCCGTAGGGCCTGCAGGCCCTGCGGGCCCTACCGGCCACTAGTGTCGACAGTGCCAGGAAAGGTCCTCCACCCCCTCGGGGACGGTGCTGAACAGCACCCGGTACAGCGGGCCCTCCACCGGCTCGGTGCCCGAGGCGTTGAAGCGCACCGGGTACTCGGCGTCCTCCGCGGAGACCATCGTGAACCCTGCCTCCCGGACCAGTTCGGCGATGGCCTGCTCGGTGCCGGCGGCCGGTTCCTCGATCACCTCCACGCCGAGGATGCGGAACCTCCGCGGCCAGCCCCTGGTCACGCGCAGGAGCATGGCGTACGGGCCCACCATGGACAGCTTCAGCTTCCACTCGGCACGGCGCCGGACCAGGCCGTAGTCGAAACACACGTTGTCGTTCAGGTCGGTCATGTCCTCGACCTCGACGAGCTCGGCGAGCTTCGCGACCAGGTCACGGTGGGGCCGCTCGTCGAAGGCCCCGGCCGTGAAGCCGAAATCAGGGTCGTCCAGAGTGCCGTAGGTGAGGCGGGCACGGTCGAGATAGCCCTCGATGCGGGCCTCCTGGCTGCTGTCCCCAGGGCGTGCCATGGACCTTCCCCTTCCCCGTCGTCGCTCGGACCTTGTGCTGCGATCGGGTCCGACCGTTCTCGACCGGGCGGCGGTAGCGCGTCTCACCGAGCCGGTTCGAGCCGCGTCCGGCGCGGCCCGTCCTGCCTCAGTGTGCCGTCCAGCCGCCGTCGATGGGCAGGCTGGCCCCCGTGATGTAGGAGGCGGCGGGGGAGCAGAGCCAGAGGGCGAGGCCGGCGACCTCGGCGGGCTCGATCAGGCGCTTGACGGCGGTGCGGTCGAGCATGATCCGCTCCACCACCTCCTCCTCGGGGATCCCGTGGGCCAGCGCCTGGGCGGCGATCTGCTTCTCCACCAAGGGAGTTCGGACGTAGCCGGGGTTGAGGCAGTTGCTGGTGACGCCGTACGGCGCGCCCTCCAGGGCGACGGTCTTGCTGAGGCCCTCCAGGGCGTGCTTGGCGGTCACGTAGGCGGACTTGAAGGCGCTGGCGCGCAGGCCGTGGACGGAGGAGATGTTGACGATCCGGCCCCACTCCCGCTCGTACATGTGCGGGAGGGTGCGGCGCAGGATGCGGAACGGGGCCTCGACCATGACGCGTTGGATGAGCGTGAAGCGTTCGATCGGGAACTCGTGCACGGGCGCCACGTGTTGGAGCCCGGCGTTGTTGACCACGATGTCGGCGTCGGCCGGCAGGGCGTCCACGGCCTCGGGGTCGGCGAGGTCGGCGACGATCGCCTGCCCGCCGATCCGGTCCGCGAGTTCCCGGGCCGGACCGGCCGCGAGGTCGACCACGTAGACCCGGGCGCCGGCCCCGGCGAGGGTTTCGGCGCAGGCCCGGCCGATGCCCGAGGCGGCCCCGGTGACCAGGGCCGTGCGACCGTCGAGCGGGGTGGCGGTAGAGGTGTCCATGGCCGAGAACGGTAGGAATCCGGTGGCGCCGCTCCCATGTGGTGGACCGCTACAGCATCCTGTCGACCCATGGCGGTCACCACTATGACCATCGATCGACGGTTCGACCCCGGAAGGCCAAACCCATCCTGACCTCGCTTCCCCACAATGGGCGCGGTTGCTTCACCCGTTCGGAGGATTGCTCGGTCAGATCCACCCATAGCGCCCGAATGCTCGCTACATTCACGCCGATTCCCGACAGGGGGCGCCGCCCCAGGCGAACCGATGTGCTGGTGGAGCCCGGTGCGACGTCCGAGAGGTGTGACTGACATGCCCCAACGGCCTGCAACCGACAGCCCGGCGTACGGACCGCTCGACCCGCTCGGCCAGCGCCGAGGCCCGGTCGGCCGGGCCCTTCCGGACGCCTCCGACGCCCAGACCGCCGACACGCTGACCGCCGACGCCCCGACCGCCGACGAACTGCGGCTGCCCGCACAGGCCACACCCGCACAGGCCACACCCGCACAGGCCACACCCGCACAGGCCACACCCGCCCGGCACGAACCCGCCACGGCCCCCGCCCGGCACGAAGCCACCGCGGCCCCCGCGCCCGCGACCACCAGCGGCCACGGCACCCACCCCGGCGGCAGCCACACCGGCCACTCCGGCCCGACCCCGCAGAACGGCCAACTCGCCGCCCTGATCGAGGAGGCCGGCTTCTCGCACGCCGGCCTGGCCCGCCGGGTCGACCAGCTCGGCCTGGAGCACGGCCTCGACCTGCGCTACGACAAGACCTCGGTCACCCGCTGGCTGCGCGGCCAGCAGCCCCGCGGCGCCACCCCCGCGCTGATCGCCGAGGTCTTCACCCGCCGCCTCGGCCGCCGCCTCACCGCCCAGGACCTCGGCCTGGACGCCTGCGCCCCGGTCTACGCGGGCCTGGAGTTCGCCGAGACCCCGCAGGAGGCGGTGGACATCGTGGCGAGCATGTGGCGCAAGGACAACGGCCCGCAGTCCGAGCTGCGCCGGATCGCCTTCACCCCGGCCGGCCTGGTCGTCCCGAGCCGGGACTGGCTGATCGGCCGCACCGACGAGCGGGTCGCCCGGGACGGCTCCACCCTGGCCCGCCCGGACACCGCCACCGGTCCACCGGGTGCGGCCACCGGCGCGCCCGTGCCGGGCACGCCCGGCGCTCCCGTCGTGAGCCCGGCGCGCACCCAGCCCGCGGGCGCCCCGGGCCTCCCGGGTGCCCGCAGCACCGCCGGGACCACCGGCACCGCCGCCACCATCGGCCGGGTGCCCACCCAGAGCCGCCGCCCGCCCGCCGCCGTCGAACCGCCGTACACCGACCCGACCCGGGAGGCCCGCCCCGCGCTGCGGGTCGGCCGCGGCGACATCGCCGCCATCCGCGCCGTCGGGGACCTCTTCCGCGCGCTCGACCACGCCTACGGCGGCGGCCACGCCCGCCAGGCGCTGGTCCGCTACCTGGAGAGCGAGGCCGAGCCGATGCTGCGCGGCCGCTACGGCGAGCAGATCGGCCGGGCCCTGTTCGGCGCCGTCGCCGACCTGACCAGGCTGGCCGGCTGGACGTCCTTCGACATCGCCGCACACGGCCTGGCCCAGCGCTACTTCGTCCAGGCGCTGCGGCTCTCCCAGGCCGCCGGGGACCGCGCGCTCGGCGGCTACGTGCTGGTGACGATGAGCCAGCAGGCCGTCCACCTGGGCCACGGCCGGGAGGCCGTCCAGCTCGCCCGGGTCGCCCAGCAGGGCGTCGGCACCGCCGTCCCGCCGGTGGTCCAGTCGCTGATGCACGCGGCCGAGGCGCGCGGGCACGGCCTGCTGGGCGACGTCCGTTCCTGCACCACCGCACTGGTCCGGGCCGAGCGCTCGCTCGCGGCCTCCCGGACGGGCGACGAACTGCCGTCCTGGGCACGGTACTTCGACGAGGCGCAGCTCTCCGACGAGTTCGCCCACTGCTACCGCGACCTCCAGCAGTGGCGCACCTCCGCGCAGCACGCCGAGAAGTCGCTGCGGCTGCGCTCGCCCGCCTATGCGCGCAGCCGGATCTTCTGCCGGCTGGTGCTGGCCACCGCCCGGCTCGGCATGGGCGACCTCGACGAGGCCTGCACCATGGCCACCGACGCGCTGCGGGCGGCGGGGGAGATGCGCTCGGCCCGCTCGCTGGAGTACGTCCGGGACTTCCACCGTCGCCTCACCCCGTACCGGGGCAGTCAGGTGGCCCGAGCCTTCGAGGAGACGGCGCGCCAGGCGGGCGTGATCTGATCCGATCCCCCCGGGCCGATCCAACCAGGCCGGGTCAACCGGGCCGGGCCACCGGGGCCGATCCAACCAGGCCGGGTCAACCGGGCCGGGCCACCGGGGCCGGGAGCTCACCAGCTCTCGGCCCGGACCCTCGGCTGCCCGGAGTCCGCGGCCGCCGGCCGCGCCCCGCCCCGCACCCGCTGCGCCACCAGCGGGAACACCAGGACCGAGAGCATCCCGGCGCCGACCAGCGCCGCCGCCGTCGAGGACGGCAGATGCCCGGCCTCCACCTCGATCGTGGTGATCACCACGACCAGCGGCAGCGCCGTGGCCCCGTACAGCCCGAGCGCGGCCCGGTCCCGCCGGGCCAGCCCGGCCGGGGCGAGCAGTGCCGCCGGCCCGCCGCGCACGGTGAGGAACAGCAGCAGGAACACCGGGACGAGCAGCAGCGTGCCGGGGTCGTCCAGCAGCGCGTCCAGGTCGAACTTCATCCCGCTGACCACGAAGAAGATCGGCACCAGGAAGCCGAAGCCGATGCTCTCCAGCTTGGCCTCGATCACGTCCTCCTCGGCCTGCCGGATGCCGGCCAGCAGCAGCCGGGAGACGATCCCGGCGGTGAAGGCGCCGAGCAGCATGTCCAGGTCGAGCCAGAGCGCGGCCGCCACCATCACGGCCAGCACCAGGATCACCGCCCGGACCGCGAACTGCCCGGAGGTGCGCAGGGTGCGTTCGATCAGCCGGGTGGCCCAGGCCGGGCGCGGCCGGCGGGCGCCGAGGACGGCGACGGCGGTGATCACCGCGAAGGCGCCGAGGATGACCGCGGTCCGGGCGGGGGAGTTGCCGCTGAGCAGCACGGCGATCGCGATGATCGGCCCGAACTCGCCGACCGCGCCGGTGGCCATCACCAACGAGCCGAAGGGGGTGGGGAGTTCGCCGGAGTCGCGGAGGATCGGCAGGATCGTGCCGAGCGCGGTGGTGGTGATCGCGAGCCCGGCGAAGGCGCCGTTCCACGGGTCCCGGTTGATCAGCGCGCCCACACCGAGGGCCGCGACGAGCGAGACCAGCCACGCGGTGCCCGCCCGTTTCAGCGGGCCGCCGCGCAGCTTGGCGAAGTCGATCTCGTACCCGGCCAGGAACATCAGTATGGCCAGGCCGAACTGGGACAGCGCGTCCACCAGGTCGTCGACGTGCGCCCAACCCAGGACGTCCGGGCCGATCAGGACGCCGAGCACGATCTCGAACACCACGGTCGGTACGGCGATCCACCGCAGCAGCCGGTCGGCGAGCAGCGGCGCGGCGACGGCTGCGGCGGGGATCAGGATCAGCGCCACCGGCTGGGCGGAGGAGCTCACCTCGAAACCGGCCGAACAGCAGAAATCATCCGATGAACGGTCAGAACGCACATGCGGGAATCCTGGCACGCCGTCGGTCTGTCACCCCGGCAGACCGCTGGTGTGTCCGTCCTCCCGTACGGCCGCCCCGCGCAGGACCGGCTCGGGCAGCCCCGATGAAACCGGCCTCCGGTGCCCCGCGCTGCGCCGGCCTCAGGCCGCCGCCTCGGCCCCCCGCGCGCCGGCCGGCACCCCGAGATCGCCCAGCACCGCCTTCGCCGCCCGCCGCCCGGAGACCAACGCGCCCTGCACGGTGCTGGTGTCCCGGTGGTCCCCGGCGACGTACAGCCCGGCCAGCAGCCGCACCGGGCGGCGGGGGTTGTGCGGCGGCGGCATCGCCGGCAGCGCGTCCGGGACGTGCCGCACGCTGAGGAACTGCCAGTCCGCGGTCGGGACGCCGTACAGCTCGGCGAGCCGGGCCCGGACGGCCGGTTCCAGCCCGGCCGGGCCGCCCGCGTCGAAGGCGCGCCGCCCGAGCACGGTGCTGGCGATCAGCGCCTGTCCGGCCGGGGCGTAGGACGGGTGCAGCTCGCTGAGCACCAGCGAGTGCGAGACCAGCGGCGGGTGCCCGTTCGGCCGGTCGGCGTCGAGCAGCAGCACGGCCTCGCCGATCGGGGCGCGGTCGGCCGCGTGGAAGAAGGTGGTGACGGAGTGGAAGTCCGGCAGCCGCAGTCCGGGCAGCAGTTCGGCGGCGGAGCGGGCGTCGGTGGCGACCACCACGGCCTGGGCGCCGATCCGCCCGTGGGCGAGGGTCTCCACGCCGTCGGCGCCGATCGCGGTGACCCGCACGCCGGTCCGCACGGTGCCGACGGGCAGTGCGGCGGCCAGCTGGGCGGGCACGGCCGCGATCCCGTCGGCGGGCAGACAGAGCCGGCCGCGGGCGTAGGAGCGCAGTACCAGGTCGGCGATCCGGCTGCTGGTGCCGAGGGTCGGATCGCTGAGCAGCGCGCCGAGCAGCGGCCGCAGGAAGCCGTCGACGGTGCGCGGGGCGAGCCCGTGGCCGGTCAGCGCGCGGGCGGCGGTGGTCTCCGGCCGGGCCAGCAGCCGACCGGCCGGGGTGGTGGCGATCCGGCCGAGCCAGCTGCCGAGCCGGGCCTTGTCCAACGGGCTGCCGAGCGGGGCCCGGAGGGCGGCCTGTCGGGCGGCGGTGAGCTGCGGGTCCCCGGCGCGGTAGCGGCGGCCGGCGTTGTGCACGAGTACGCCGGGCGCGAGCGGGCGCAGGTCCAGGCGGTCGAGGTCGAGCGTCCGGCGCAGCTCGGGGTAGGCGGTGTTGAGCAGGTGGCTGCCGTCGTCGAGGCGGAAGCCGTCGAGTTCGCGGGTGGCCATCCGGCCGCCGATCCGGTCGGTGGTCTCCAGCACCTGGACGGTGAGGCCGTGGCCGGTGAGCGCGCGGGCGGCGGCCAGGCCCGCGAGGCCGGCGCCGACCACGACGACGTCCGGGTCGGACGGGCGGCGGGCGCGGCGGGTGAAGTCGTACGTGGGCACTGGGGTGCTCCCTCCCTGGTCCCGGGGCTCCGGCCGACGCAGGCAGCGGGGTGCCGGGACACGGTCCGAGGAAGGTGATGCCCAGTCGGTGTGAGCGTCAGACAAGTGCGATGGACCGGATGCGGGGCTCGCGAGGGGTTGTGCAGCGCCGGGCGGGGGCGCGGTCACGGACAGTGCGCCGTGGTGGCCGGGTTACCGGGTCGGCGGGCGCGTACGGTCACCGGGGGCGTGCGACGCGCCCGCCATGTGCTCCCGTGCGCCCCCTCTCCAAGCCCCTCCCGGAGCCCCTCCGACCCCCGTCCGGCATATGCCCCTGGCCAGGGCGAATGCCGTACGGGGACTACGCAGAACGCTGCGTCGCAGGGTCACCGGAGCGGTCGCACCACCGTTCCCGGCGGCCTCCCGGACCCCGCCCGCGCGTCACCGGACCCCACCCGCGCGCCGCGTCCCAGGAGGCCTCAGACCTCACGGGGCGTCACAGCGCCGCCCGCACCACCGAGTCCAGGTCCGGGTGCGCGAACCGGAAGCCCGCCTCCAACAGCCGCCGCGGCACCACCCGGTGGCTACCGACCACCTCGACCGCCAGCTCCCCGAGCACCGCCTTGAGCACGGCCTCGGGCACCGGGAACGGCGTCGGCCGCCGCAGCGCCCGGCCGAGCGCGGCGGTCAGCTCGGCGTTGGTGGCCGGCTCCGGCGCGGTGAGGTTGAAGGCGCCGGAGAGGTCGTCCCGGTCGAGCAGGAAGCGCAGTGCCGCCACCTCGTCGGCCAGTGAGAGGTAGCTCCAGTACTGCCGTCCGCTGCCGAGCCGGCCGCCCAGCCCCAGCTTGAACAGCGGGAACAGCCGTCCGCCCGCACCGCCCGCGGCGGAGAGCACCATCCCGGTGCGCGGGTGGACGACCCGGATCCCGGCCCGCTCGGCCGGCCGGGCGGCCGCCTCCCACTGCACGCAGACCTCGGCCAGGAAGTCGTCCCCGGCGGGGGAGTCCTCGTCGATCACCCGGTCGCCGGTCTGCCCGTACCAGCCGACCGCGGAGGCGCTCAGCAGCACCTTCGGCGGTTCCTTGAGCGCCGCCAGTGCCACGGCGAGCGTCTCGGTGCCGTACACCCGGCTCTCCCGGATCTCCCGCTTGTAGGACTCCGTCCAGCGGCGGTCGCCGACCCCGGCGCCGGCCAGGTGCACCACCGCCCCGACCCCGGCGAGCCCGTCCCGGTCGACCTCGCCGAGCAGCGGGTTCCAGCCGATCGCGGTGCTGCCGTCGGGCTGCGGCCCGGTCCTGGAGCGGTGCCGGACCAGCCGGACCACCTGGTGGCCGTCCGCCAGCAGGGAGCGGACGAGCGCCGAACCGATCAAACCCGTGGAGCCTGTGACAGCGATGCGCATGGGCCCATCCTCGCAGCTCTTATCGCCCGTCACCTTTCACAGGTGCCCCGTTAGCATCATGCGCCATGACCCGCGAAGACGATCCGATCATCCGCCCGGCCCGCCCCGAGGACGAGCACGCACTCGCCGCGCTCAACCGTGCCGCCTGGTCCCCCCTCTCCGAGGTCTCCCCGCGGCCGTCCGCCGAGGAGGGCGTCTTCGACGAGCGGCACACCCCCGACCAGTACCTGCTCGCCGTCCTGGACGGCCGGGTCGTCGGCTACGTCCGCCAGGTCCCGGCGACCCCACTGGAGTGCAACCGGCACGTCCGGCAGATCCAGGGCCTGGCCGTGGACGATTCGGCGCGCGGCCGGGGCCTCGGCCGCCGGCTGGTCGAGGCGGCCTGCGCGGCGGCCCGGGCCGGCGGCGCCCGCCGGATGACCCTCCGGGTGCTCGGCTGGAACGCCCCGGCCCGCCGGCTGTACGAGAGTTGCGGCTTCGCGGTCGAGGGCGTGCTGACCGAGGAGTTCCTGATCGACGGACGGTACGTGGACGACGTGTGGATGGCCCGCCGGCTGGTCGACTGAGCCCGTAAGTGAACTGACGCACCGTCAGTTCCGGCGGTGCAGAGTCGTGACGTAACCGCGCTGTCTGGGACGGGGATCCGCCGGGTACCGTACGCCCGTGAGCAACTCGACGCCTCCCGGGTGGTACCCGGTCCCCGGTGCGGACGGCACCCCCGGTCACGAGCGCTGGTGGGACGGCAACGCCTGGACCGCCGAGCTCCGGCCGCTCCAGGGCGGCGCCGGACAGCTCGCCGACGCCCCGACCCAGCCCTGGCAGCCGCCGGCCGGACAGCCGCCGCAACAGGGCTACGGCTACCCGGCGCAGAGCGGCTCGCCCGGCTACGGCTACCCGGCCCAGGACGCGGTCCAGTCCGCCGGCTACGGCTACCCGGGCCAGCAGCAGTACCCCGGTCAGACCGGCTACCCGGGGGGCCAGGCCGGCTACCCCGGCCAGGAGGCCTACCCGGGCGCCGGCTACGGCTACCCGCCGCCGGCCGCTCCCAGGAACCGGACCGGCCTGATCGTCGGCATCTCGGTCGCCGTGCTGGCCGTCGGCGGTCTCGTCGTCGGACTGGTGGTCGACAACGGCGGGGACGACAAGGCCGGCCCGACCCCGAACCCCACGGTCACCATCACCCAGAGTGACAGCCCGCAGCCGAGCCCCACCCCGACCCTGCCGACGCCGACCGTCCCGGCCCCCAAGCCGGTCCCCACCCTCAAGAGCACCGTCCCGGACCCCCAGCACGCGATCACCGTCCCGGTGTTCGACGGCTGGGACGCGGGGGCCAACTCCGCGAAGTCCACCGTCTACCTCGGCAGCGGCCGTTACACCTGCGCCGACGGCAACTCCTGCATCCGCGGCCAGTTCTCGGTCCAGAAGGACACCGCCCAGGGCGACACCCCCAAGGCCGCCTCCGACGCCGCGATGCCGGCCTACGCCGGGACGATCTTCACCGGGATCACCTCGCACACCGACTCCGGCTCCGGCTACGTGAGCGTCGCCGGCGTGCTCGGCTACGCCACCCGCTGGCACATCCGCACCTCGGACGGCACCCAGGGGTACGTCCTGCTGGCCGCCGTCCCGGCCAAGGGCGGCGGCTACGTGGTCTTCGAGGGCGGCGTGGACGACGACCCGGCCGCACCGGACGCCTCGGTGCTGGACCAGATCCTCAAGGGGATCAAGCAGGACGGCTCCGCGGCCTCCCCCGGCACCAGCACCTGAGGCGCCGCGACGAACCCTGGTGGGTTGGCCGGACAGGCCCTAGTCCCCGTACCGCTCCCAGAGCTTGGGGAAGCGTTTCGCCATCACGTCCGGGTCCTCGAAGTCCAGCGCCGTCCCGGCCGGCCGCCCCGGCTGCCGCCCGCCCACGTCGGGCAGCGGCAGCCCGGTGAGCTGCTCGTACGCCTCGTCGGCGGCGAAGCCGAGGTCCTCCGCCTCGCCGTCCTCCTCCTCGTCGAACTCGGGCAGCAGGTCGGCGAGGTCGTCCGGCTCGGCCAGCCCGCCCTCGAAGACCTCCCGGCCCTGGCCGATCAGCCAGCAGCGGAAGTAGTCGAAGGAGTCCTCGGAGGCGCCGCCCAGCAGCAGGTTGGCCGCACCCCACAGGTCGTGCCGGTAGGCGCGCTGGAACCGCGCCTCGAACAGCCGGGCGAAGTCGATCACGTCGTCCGGGGTCAGCTGGACCAGCTGTTCCACCAGCCTGTCGGCCTGTTCGTCGGGGTCGCCGTCGGCGGCCTCCCAGGTGTCGTCGATGATCTGCCAGAAGTCGGTCTCGTCCATCACCGCTCAAGCATCCCTGTTCCGTCGTCTCCACGCATGCCATGACCCGGCGGAATCCGCACCCCGGGAACGCCGGAGCCCCGCGCTGTCCGAGGACGGCGCGGGGCTCCGGTACGACCGCAGTCATTTCCGCGGCAGTGCCTTACAGGCCGAGCTCGACCTCGAACTCGCCGGCCTCCAGGATCTCCTTGACCGCGACCAGGTAGCGGGCGGCGTCGGCGCCGTCCACCAAGCGGTGGTCGTAGGAGAGCGAGAGGTAGGTCATGTCACGGATGCCGATGGCGGTGCCGCCGTCGGCCTCGATGACGACCGGGCGCTTGACGGTGGCGCCGATGCCCAGGATGGCGGCCTGGTTCGGCGGCACGATCACGGTGTCGAACAGCGCACCGCGCGAGCCGGTGTTGCTGATGGTGAAGGTCGCACCGGACAGCTCGTCCGGGGTGATCTTGCTGTCGCGGACCTTGGCGGCCAGCTCGGCGGTCTTCTTCGAGATACCGGCGATGTTGAGGTCGCCCGCACCCTTGATGACCGGGGTCATCAGACCCTTCTCGGAGTCCACCGCGATACCGATGTTCTCGGTGTCGAAGTAGGTGATGGTGCCCTCGGCGTCGTTGATCCGCGCGTTGACGACCGCGTGGACCTTCAGGGCCTGGGCGGCGGCCTTCACGAAGAACGGCATCGGGGAGAGCTTGACGCCCTCGCGGGCGAGGAAGCCCTCCTTGGCCTTGGCGCGCAGCGACATGATCTTGGTGACGTCCACCTCGACCACGCTGGTCAGCTGGGCCTGCTCGTGCAGGGCCTTCATCATGTTGTCGCCGATGACCTTGCGCATGCGGGTCATCTTGACCGTCTGGCCGCGCAGGGCGGACGGCGCGGCGGCGGCCTTCGGCGCAGCGGCCGGGGCGGCGGCGACCGGGGCCGGAGCGGCCTTGGCGGCCTCCGCGGCGGCGATGACGTCCTGCTTGCGGATGCGGCCGCCGACGCCGGTGCCGGCGACGGAGGTCAGCTCCACGCCGTGCTCGGCGGCGAGCTTGCGCACCAGCGGGGTGACGTAGGCGTCACCGCTGTCGGCGACCGGGGCAACCGGAGCCGGGGCAGCGACCGGAGCCGGAGCGGCAACGGGGGCCGGAGCGGCAACGGGGGCCGGAGCGGCGACCGGGGCAACCGGGGCAACCGGAGCCGGGGCGGCAACCGGGGCCGGGGCGGCAACGGGGGCCGGAGCGGCAACCGGAGCCGGAGCGGCGACCGGAGCCGGGGCGGCGGCGGCCGCACCCGGGGCACCGATCAGCGCGAGCTGGGCGCCGACCTCGGCGGTCTCGTCCTCGCCGACCAGGATCTTGACGACGACACCGGCGACCGGCGACGGGATCTCGGTGTCGACCTTGTCGGTGGAGACCTCAAGCAGCGGCTCGTCGATCTCGACCGTCTCACCCTCGGCCTTCAGCCAGCGGGTGACGGTGCCCTCGGTGACCGACTCGCCCAGCGCGGGCAGCAGCACCGGGGTGGCGTCGCCGGCCGGAGCAGCCGGAGCAGCCGGGGCGGCAACCGGGGCAGCCGGAGCAGCGGCGACCGGGGCCGGAGTGGCGGCAACGGGGGCCGGAGCGGCCTCGACCACGGGGGCCGGGGCGGCGACCGGGGCGCCGGTGCCGTCGTCGATGATCGCCAGCTCGGCGCCGACCTCGACGGTCTCGTCCTCGCCGACCTTGATCGAGGAGAGGATGCCGGAAGCCGGGGCCGGGATCTCGGTGTCGACCTTGTCGGTCGAGACCTCGAGCAGCGGCTCGTCGACCTCGACACGCTCACCCTCGGCCTTCAGCCAACGGGTGACGGTGCCCTCGGAAACGCTCTCGCCCAGCGCGGGCAGTGTTACTGAGACCGCCATGGTTTCAGCGACTCCTATCAAGTCTTGCGTACGGGAAGTACGGGAAGTACCGGAAAAGGGGGGTGGTGGGCGCGATCAGTCGTGCGCGTGCAGCGGCTTGCCGGCCAGCGCCAGGTGCGCCTCGCCCAGGGCCTCGGACTGGGTCGGGTGCGCGTGGATCAGCTGCGCGACCTCGGCCGGCAGGGCCTCCCAGTTGTAGATCAGCTGGGCTTCGCCGACCTGCTCGCCCATGCGGGCGCCGACCATGTGGACGCCGACCACGGCGCCGTCCTTGACCTGGACGAGCTTGATCTCGCCGGCGGTCTTCAGGATCTTGCTCTTGCCGTTGCCGGCCAGGTTGTACTTCAGGGTGACGACCTTCTCCTTGCCGTACAGCTCGACGGCCTTGGCCTCGGAGATGCCGACGGAGGCGACCTCCGGGTTGGAGTAGGTCACCCGCGGGACGCCGTCGTAGTCGATCGGCATCGGCTTGAGGCCGGCCAGGCGCTCGGCGACCAGGATGCCCTCGGCGAAGCCGACGTGGGCGAGCTGCAGGGTCGGGGCGAGGTCGCCGACGGCCGAGATGGTGGGCACGTTGGTGCGCATGTACTCGTCGACCAGGACGTAGCCGCGGTCCATCGCGACGCCGTTCTCCTCGTAACCGAGGCCGGCCGAGACCGGGCCGCGGCCGATGGCGACGAGCAGCAGGTCGGCGTCGATCTGCTTGCCGTTCTCGGTGGAGACGCGGACACCGGACTCGGTGTACTCGACGCCCGAGAAGCGGGCCTTCAGCTCGAACTTGATGCCGCGCTTGCGGAAGGCGCGCTCCAGCAGCTTGGAGGAGTTCTCGTCCTCCAGCGGGACCAGGTGCGGCAGCGCCTCGACGATGGTGACCTCGACGCCGAAGGACTTCCAGACCGAGGCGAACTCGACGCCGATGACGCCGCCGCCGAGGATGACGACCGACTTCGGGATCCGGTCGAGCTTCAGGGCGTGGTCGGAGGAGATCACGCGGTTGCCGTCGATCTCCAGGCCCGGGATCGAGCGCGGCACCGAACCGGTGGCCAGCACGATGTGGCGGCCTTCGATGCGCTGGCCGTTCACGTCGACCGAGGTCTGCGAGGAGAGCTTGCCCGCGCCCTGGATGAAGGTGACCTTGCGGGACGCCACCAGGCCCTGGAGGCCCTTGTACAGGCCGGCGATGACGTCGTCCTTGTACTTGTGGACGCCGTTGATGTCGATGCCCTGGAAGGTGGCCAGCACGCCGAACTCGGCGGCCTCCTTCGTCTCGTCCGCGATCTCGGCGGCGTGCAGCAGAGCCTTGGTCGGGATGCAGCCGCGGTGCAGGCAGGTGCCGCCCAGCTCACCCTTCTCGACCAGGGCGACGCTCAGACCCAGCTGAGCGGCGCGGAGCGCCGCGGCGTAACCGCCGCTTCCGCCTCCGAGAATGACTACGTCGAAAACGGTGCTGGCGTCGTTCGCCACGTCACGTCCTCCATGCAATGGGGTGGGTCGCCGGGCCGGTCGCGGTCCGGTGGGTCGGAAGCCTTTGTGGGGCGCCCAGTCGTGCCGGAAATACATCTTCGCACTTGTTCGCGGTAGCTGATGTCCGGGTCCACCCCAGGGGTGGTCCACGGAGTGGTCACCGGGGCGGGAACACCCCCGACGGAAGGGCATCATTGCAGCTCAAGGCCCTGTTGACAGCCGCCGGACGGGCGTCTTCCGCGGTGTTCGGGGCCGCCTCTTCCGCAGTGCGGAACAAAGTTTCGCCCGTGGCGAACAAGGGTGCGGTGGGGCGTTCGGGTCTACTCGTCGGTAACCCTCCGGGAACGCCGACGGGGGCCCGGCGCACACGCGCCGGGCCCCCGTCACGGGCTCAGGGCCGGAGGATCAGGCCTTGCCGTTGGCCGCGGTGTGCTCCGCGAACCGGACCAGGGTGCGCACCGCGCTCGCGGTGCCGCCCTTCGGGGTGTAGCCGAACGGGGCGCTCTCGTGGAACGCCGGGCCGGCGATGTCCAGGTGCGCCCAGTCGATGCCCTCGGCCACGAACTCCTTCAGGAACAGGCCGGCGACCAGGCCGCCGCCCATCCGCTCGCCCATGTTCGCCAGGTCGGCGATGGTCGAGTCGGTCATGCCCTTCTTCAGCTCGGCCGGCAGCGGCATCGGCCAGGACTGCTCGCCGACCTCGCCCGCGAGGGTGTGCAGGTTCTCGCGCAGCTCGTCGTTGTTGGCCATCACACCGAAGGTGCGGGTGCCCAGGGCCAGCACCATGGCGCCGGTCAGGGTCGCCACGTCGACGATGACGTCCGGGTTCTCCTCGCCGGCCTTCACGATCGCGTCGGCCAGCACCAGGCGGCCCTCGGCGTCGGTGTTCAGGACCTCGACGGTCTTGCCGCCGTACATGCGCAGCACGTCACCCGGGCGGGTGGCGGTGCCGGACGGCATGTTCTCGGCCAGCGCCAGCCAGGCGGTCACGTTGACGACCAGGCCGAGCCGCTTGGCGGCGACCACGGCGGCGAACACGGCGGCGGCGCCGGCCATGTCGCACTTCATGGTCTCGTTGTGGCCGGCCGGCTTCAGCGAGATGCCGCCCGAGTCGTAGGTGATGCCCTTGCCGATGAACGCCAGCGAGGCCTTCGCCTTCGGGTGGGTGTAGGCCACCTTCACCAGCCGCGGCGGGTTGGCCGAGCCGGTGCCGACGCCCAGCAGGCCGCCGAAGCCGCCCTTGGTCAGCGCCTTCTCGTCCAGCACCTCGACCTTGAGGCCGTGCTCCTTGCCGGCCGCCTGGGCGATCGCGGCGAAGCTCTTCGGGTTCAGGTCGTTCGGCGCGGCGTTGACCAGGTCGCGGGCGCGGTTCATCTCCTCGCCGATCGCGGCGGCCCGCTCCACGGCGGCCTTGGCGTCCTTGCTGCCCTTGCGGGCGGTCAGCACGACCAGCTCGCCGACCGGCTCCTTGCCGGCGCCGTTGGCCTTGTACGTGCCGTAGGAGTACGAGCCGAGCAGGCCGCCCAGCGCGACCGCCTCGACCTCCTCCGCGGACTCGACCGGCAGGGCCAGCGCGGCCTTCTTGGTGCCGGCCAGGGTGCGGGCGGCGACACCGGCGGCGCGGCGCAGCGTCTCCAGGTCGTAGCCGGTCTCGGGGGCCTCGCCGAGGCCGACCGCGAGCACGAGCGCGGCCTTCAGGCCGGCGGGGGAGGCCACCTTGGCGGTCTCGCCCTCGGCGCCGGTCGCGCCCAGGGTGCCGAGGATCTCGGCCAGCTTGCCCTCGAACGCCTCGTTGACGGCCTCGGCGCCGGGGGCCAGCACAATGCCCTTGGGGCCCTTCGCGACACCGACCACCAGGGCGTCCGCGCGCAGGGAGGCGGCGGAGGAGGTGCTCACAGACAATGCAGTCACGTAATGCGTCCTGTTCTTTCGCGGTCCACGGCCGGTCGCGGCGTGACTGCCGAACCGGCGCAGCCCGCCGTCACGGACCGTCCGTCCGACGGGCCCTGCGGGTCCGGGCCCCCTGGCGCGCGCGTCCGCCGGAGCGGCCGCGCACACCAGAGGACCCGGCTCCTCGGTGCGCCGGGCGGGCAGGACCTGCGACGGTGCAGGGCTGCGGTGCTTCACGCATGGTAGTCCGCATGCTGGTATCACGCGCCGCCCGGTGTCAGCCGAGCAACGCCAGGGCGAACAGCGTGCCGGTCGCGGCGGTCTCCGCCATCGCGCCGAGCACGTCCCCGGTGATCCCGCCGAACCGGCCGACACACCGCCCTAGCAGCAGCCGGGCGCAACCGAGGCCGAGCACAACGGCCAAGGGGAGACGAAGGGTTGACCAGCCGTCGAGCGCTCCGACCGCGGCCAGGGCGAGCGCGGCGAGGGCCGTCCCGGCCGCGGCCCCGGCGGGTGTGACGGTGCCCGCCACCATCGCCCCGAGCCCACCCGGGCGGGCGGCCGGCACCGACCGCCGACAGCCCCAGGCGAGCGCGCAACGCGCGGACACCGCCGAGGCGAGCACCGCGAGCGCGCCGCGCGTCGTCGAGTGCCCGAACTGACCGGCCAGCGCGGCGACCTGGGCCAGCAGCACCAGCAGCAGGGTCAGGACGCCGAACGGGCCGATGTCGGACTGCTTCATGATCCGCAGCGCGTCCTCGGCCGGCTTGCCGCTGCCCAGCCCGTCGGCGACGTCCGCCAGGCCGTCCAGGTGCAGACCCCTGGTCAGCGCGGCCAGTACCCCGACCGCCGCCACCGCACCGAGCGACCCGCCCGCCCGCCAGGCCACCAGGGCCCCGCCGACGGCCGCGATCCCGCCCAGTACCGCCCCGACCACCGGAGCCGCCGTCATCGCCCGGCCCCCCGCCGCCCGGTCCCAGCGCTCCACCCGCACCCGCAGCACCGACAGCGTCCCGAACGCGAACCGCAGCCCCTCGCCCCACGTCGCCCGCTCGCCGCCGCCGGCCATCGCTCCCACTCCTCCAGCACACCCGAACCGCACCGACAGAAACCCGTGCCCGCCCGGGCCGCACCCGGGCAAACAGAATCCCCGCGCCCCGACGGGGGCGCGGGGAAGCGCGCGGGCCGGACAGGGTCTAGAGCCGCCGCAACAGATCGGCCGCCGACGGCAGCTTCGGCTGCTCCTTCGGCGCCGACGGCACGAACGGCCGCGGTGCCTCGTCCGCGAGCGCGTCGCCCGCCGCCTGGAGCAGCGGCAGTGCGAGCACCGCGCCGACGCCCTCGCCCACCGTGATCCCCTGGTCCTGCAGCGGCGTCAGGGTCAGCCGGTCGTACGCCTTCGCCTGGGCCGGCTCGCCGCTGGACTGCCCGGCCCGCCACCACTCCGGCGCCCGGAAGGCGATCCGCTGCGCGACCAGCGCGCAGGCCGAGGAGACCACGCCGTCCAGCACCACCGGCAGCCGGCGGACGGCGGCCTGGAGCAGGAAGCCGGTGATCGCCGCGAAGTCGGCCCCGCCGGTGGCGCCGAGCAGTGCCAGCTGGTCGCCGAGCACCGGCCGGGCCCGCCGCAGCGAGTCCCGGATGGTGGCGCACTTGACCATCCAGACCCGGTCGTCGATGCCCGAGCCGCGCCCGCACACCGCCGCCGCGTCCGTCCCGCACAGCGCGCCGACCAGGACGGCGGCCACCGTGGTGGAGCCGACCCCGAGGTCGCCGAGCAGCACCAGGTCGGTGCCGGAGTCGGCCTCCTCGTCGGCCACCGCCATGCCGGCCCGGAAGGCCCGGACGGTCTCCTCCGGGGTGAGCGCGTCCTCGATGTCGATCCGGCCGGAACCGCGCCGGATCCGGTGGGCGACCACCTCGTCCGGGAAGTCCGCCGGGTCGACGTCCACCGCGACGTCGACCACCCGCAGTTCGGCGCCGTAGCGCGAGGCCAGTCGGGCCACCGGGGCGCTGCCGTCGAGCACGGCCCGCACCCGGGCCGCGGTGCCGCCGGCGGCGGGCAGCCGGGAGACGCCGAGCGCGGCCACGCCGTGGTCGGCGGCGAACAGCAGCACCTTGGGCGCCGAGACCGGCCGTACCGGGGAACGCCCCTGTACGGACGACAGCCAGCTGCCCAGCTCCTCCAGCTTGCCGAGGCCGCCACGCGGCCGCCCGGCCTCCTGCCAGCGTTCCTCGGCGGCCCGCCGGGCGCTGTCGTCGGGGCGCTCGACGAGCGAGGAGAACGTATCGAGATCCACGGTCGTGTCCATCGTCCGGAAGGCTACACGCCGCAGGTGTGCGGGCTCGGCTTGACCGTCAGAACCTGTCCGGCGACGACCAGCTGCACCCGCTCCGAGGCGTCCGCCACGGCCATGTTGAGCCGGCCCAGGGTGTCCCGGAACCGCCGTCCGGCGGCGGTGGCCGGCACGACGCCCATGCCGACCTCGTTGCTCACCGCGACGGCGGTCCGCGAGGTGTCCGCCCAGGCCACGGCCAGTGCCTCGCAGCGGCGCTGCACCGCGGCCTCGCCGCCGGCCGCCCAGGTGGCGTCGTCCCAGGCCCCGCACTCGTCCATCACGGCGGTCAGCCACAGCGCCAGACAGTCGATCAGCACCGGCGCCCGGTCCGCGTCGTCGGCCAGCACGGCCTCCAGGTCGCAGGTCTCGGCGGTGCGCCAGCCGGCCGGGCGGCGCACCCGGTGCAGCTCGACCCGCTGGGCCCACTCGGCGTCGCCGTCCCTGGTCCCGCCGGTGGCCACGTACAGGACGTCGGGGTGCGCGGCGAGCAGCTGCTCGGCGCGGGTGGACTTGCCGGAGCGCGCGCCGCCGAGCAGCAGCGTGCGGGGGAGCGGGGGGTGGGTCGCCATGCCGCCCATCCTGCCCGACAGGCATACGGAAGATCGGGCCGGGCAGGCTATGGTGCGCAGCACTACGGCACACAGCGTCAGTGGGAGGAGCCGGGCATGGTCTGGACGTGGCGGTACGAGAAGACGGACGGCACTGCGGTGACGCCGAGCCTTGCCCAGGAGGAGTTCGCCGGCCAGGGGGACGCCGAGACCTGGATCGGGGAGACCTGGAAGCAGCTCGCCGAGGAGGGCGTGGACACCGCGGTCCTGCTGGAGGACGGCACCAAGATCTACGGGATGAGCCTGCACGAGGGCTGACCTCGCCGCGGGGCTGATCCCCGCACGAGCGGGCGAGTGACCGCTACTTCGCCCCGAACACGTGCAGCAGCGCCGCGACCTGCCGGTACGGGTCGGTGCGGGCGGCCCGGTCCTCGGCCTCCAGCAGCTGGGCCAGCTGCCGCCCGTCCACCGGCGGGGCCGCGTCGTCGGGGGCGTTGTCGGTGAAGACCCGGACGCCGTACCAGTGCCGCAGCGGCACCGACACCTCGGAGAGGGTGACGGTCAGGTCGGCGAGCCGGTCGGCGCGGGCGGCCAGCCCGAGCCGGTTGTAGTACCGGTCGCTCTCGAAGGCGTGCAGGGTGGCCCGCCAGTCCCCGGCGGCGGCGGGCCGCAGCGCCAGCGCGTCGCGGTTGCGGACCAGCAGCGAGAGCAGCCCGCCGGGCGCCAGCAGCCGGGCCAGCGAGGCGATCATCGGATCGGGGTCGGGCAGGTACATCAGGACGCCGTGGCAGAGCACCACGTCGAAGCTGCGCGGGCCGAACCAGCGCCCGCACTGGTGGCTGTCGCCGCTGAGCAGCTGCATCCGGCCGCGCACCTCGGGCGGCTCCTCGGCGAGGGCCCCCTGGGCGACGCCGAGCGCGACCGGGTCGGAGTCGATCCCGGTGACGTAGTGTCCCGCCCGGGCCAGCCGCAGGGCCTGGGTGCCCTGCCCGCAGCCGATGTCGAGGACGCGCTGCCCGGTGCGGCCGGCCAGCTGCTCGGCGAGCTGCCGGGAGACCAGCTCCTGCCGGACGAAGTCGCGCAGTCCGCCGAGCCGGTCGAGCCAGGCACCGGTGCCGCCGGCGAAGGAGCCGCTGCGCGAGGGCAGCTTGCGCTCCTGGCCGAGCCGGTCGTGGCCGCCGCCCCCCTGACCGGGGAGCCCGCCGCCCTGTCCGGGGAGTGCGTAGAGGCCGGGCCCCTCCCAGGACGGCGGGGCCCAGCCGGAGTCCACCGGTTCGGCGGTCAGGGCTTCTCCCCGCGCCGCACCTGCGGCTTGGGCAGGCGCAGCCGGCGCATCTGCAGGGTGCGCATGACGCCGTAGGCGACGGTGCCGCGGGTGTTCTGCCCGGCGAAGCGCTCGGCGAGCTGCTTGCGCAGGCCGAAGCCGAGGCGGACGAAGTCCAGGATGACCAGGACGAAGAACAGCAGGAACAGCAGCGTGGACAGCAGCTGCAGGGCCGGCACCTTGACGATGCTCAGCACCAGGATGACCACGGCGGCCGGCAGGAAGAACTCGGCGAGCGACCAGCGGGAGTCCACGTAGTCGCGGGCGAACTTGCGCACCGGGCCCTTGTCACGGGCCGGCAGGTGGCGCTCGTCGCCGTCGATCAGCGCCTGGCGCTGCTTCTCGCGCTCGACCCGCATCCGGTCGCGGGCCTGGCGGGAGGCCTCCTTGCGGTCCTTGGGCACGGTCACCCGGGTGCGCCGGCTGGCCTCGGCCTCGCTGCGCTTGGGGGTGGGGCGGCCCTTCTTGGCCTGCGGGTCGCGGACCTGGGGCGTCTCGTCCTCCAGCACGGTGGCGGAGGCGGCGGCATCATCTGAACGGCGTCGGAACACACCACCAGCGTACGGGGTGCGCGGCCGCGACCACGGGTCCCCTCGGACCCAAACGCATATCGATCCGTCCGGTCGTGTCCCGACCCGGGTCGCCCGGGCTCTTCCCGTAGGGGATCAATCGGATGGACTATGGGGAGGATGAGAGGCGGATCCACCCGGGGGATGAGGATCCGACGCTGGTCGGTGTAGCAGTCTTGTTGCAGGCAGGTGCACTGCGGCGATGGGCTCGCTGCACATACACTCGTCGTGTCTGGTAACGAGATTTAAGACCGCAGGCCGGAGAAGGGGGCACCCGAGGCCCATGAGCGACGGAATCATGAAGCGTATGGGGCTGATCTTCCGCTCCAAGGCGAACAAGGCCTTGGACCGGGCGGAGGATCCGCGTGAAACGCTCGACTACTCGTACCAGAAGCAGCTCGAACTGCTGCAGAAGGTACGGCGTGGCGTGGCGGACGTCGCGACCTCGCGCAAGCGCCTGGAACTCCAGCTGACCCAGCTCCAGCAGCAGTCCGCGAAGTACGAGGACCAGGGCCGCAAGGCGCTGTCCCTCGGCCGCGAGGACCTTGCGCGCGAGGCGCTGACCCGCAAGGCCAACATGCAGTCCCAGATCAACGATCTGGAGACGCAGTACCAGGCCCTGCAGGCCGAGGAGGAGAAGCTCACCCTCGCCTCCCAGCGCCTCCAGGCCAAGGTGGACGCCTTCCGCACCAAGAAGGAGACCATCAAGGCCACCTACACCGCGGCGCAGGCCCAGACCCGCATCGCCGAGTCCTTCTCCGGCATCTCGGAGGAGATGGGCGATGTCGGCCTGGCGATCCAGCGTGCCGAGGACAAGACGGCGCAGATGCAGGCCCGGGCCGGTGCGATCGACGAGCTGCTGGCCTCCGGCGCGCTCGACGACGCCAGCGGTCTCGGCCGCAAGGACGACATCGAGGCCGAGCTGGAGCGGGTGGCCGGCGGTTCCGACGTCGAGCTGGAGCTGGCCCGGATGAAGGCCGAGCTGTCCGGTGGCCCCGCCGCCGGTCCGGCCGCGATCGAGCAGGGCAAGCCGGCTCAGCAGCCGCAGGACGCCCACCCGCAGGACACCCCGCGCATCAACTACAACAAGTGAGCTGAACGCACCCACGAACCAGGAGAAGCGCAGCATGATCATGAGGGTCATGGGTGAGGGGCAGTACGAGGTGGGCGAGGACCACCTGAACCTGCTCAACCAGCTCGACGACGAGCTGCTCACCGCTGTGGAGTCGGGCGATGAGGACAGCTTCCGGCAGGCCTACGGCAAGCTGCTGGGCGCCGTGAAGCAGTACGGCACCCGGCTGGCGGACGACTCGCTGGAGCCGTCCGAGCTGATCCTGCCGAGTGCCGAGGCGACCCTCGACGAGGTCCGGGCCCTGCTGCTGTCCGAGGGCGAGGGCGTCATCCCGGGGTTCCCCGAGTACGAGTAGCCGCGCGGCCGCTGCCAGACGAAAGGGCGGGTCCCCTCCAGTGGGAGGGGACCCGCCCTTTCGTCGTTCTCCGGGCCCGGGCTACGGCAGGGCCAGCATCCGGTCCAGCGCGGCCTTGGCGTACTTCTCGGTCTCCGCGTCGACCGTGATCACGTTCGGCACCCGGCCCTCGACCAGCGACTCCAGCGCCCAGACCAGGTGCGGCAGGTCGATCCGGTTCATGGTCGAGCAGAAGCAGACCGTGCGGTCCAGGAAGACGATCTCCTTGTCCGGGTGCGCCTTGGCGAGGCGGCGGACCAGGTTCAGCTCGGTGCCGATGGCCCACTTGGAGCCGGGCTCGGCGGCGTCCAGCGCCTTGATGATGTACTCGGTCGAGCCCACCATGTCGGCGGCCGCGACGACCTCGTACTTGCACTCGGGGTGCACCAGGACGGTCACGCCGGGGATCCGCTCGCGGACGTCGTTCACCGAGTCCACGCTGAACCGGCCGTGCACCGAGCAGTGGCCGCGCCAGAGGATCATCTTGGCGTCCCGCAGCTGCTCGGCGGTCAGGCCGCCGTTGGGCTTGTGCGGGTTGTACAGGACGCAGTCGTCGAGCGAGAGGCCCAGGTCCCGCACGGCGGTGTTGCGGCCGAGGTGCTGGTCGGGCAGGAAGAGCACCTTCTGGCCCTGCTCGAACGCCCACTCCAGGGCGCGCTGGGCGTTGGAGGAGGTGCAGATGGTGCCGCCGTGCTTGCCGGTGAAGGCCTTGATGTCGGCGGAGGAGTTCATGTACGAGACCGGGACGGTGACGTCGGCTATGCCGGCGTCGGTCAGCACGTCCCAGCACTCGGCGACCTGCTCGGCGGTGGCCATGTCGGCCATCGAGCAGCCGGCCGCGAGGTCCGGCAGCACGACCTGCTGGTCGTCACCGGTGAGGATGTCCGCGGACTCGGCCATGAAGTGCACGCCGCAGAAGACGATGTACTCGGCCTCGGGGCGGGCCGCGGCGTCGCGGGCGAGCTTGAAGGAGTCGCCGGTGACGTCGGCGAACTCGATCACCTCGTCGCGCTGGTAGTGGTGGCCGAGGATGAAGACGCGGTCGCCGAGGGCGGCCTTGGCGGCCCGGGCGCGATCGACGAGGTCGGGGTCGGAGGCCGCCGGGAGGTCGCCGGGGCATTCGACGCCGCGCTCGCTGTTCGGGTCGGCCTCCCGGCCGAGCAGCAGCAGAGCGAGCGGCGTCGGAGTGGGGTCGACGCCGTGGGTCTCGGTGATGGTGGTGGTCACGGGCGGGTGCCCTTCTGTGCGGCCGAACCAGCGGTGGGGCCTTTTCGTCTATCTGACGCTATCTATTCTAACCGGTTAGCGTCAGAGTGACGATGGCCATCCTGTCGATGTGACGAGAACCGCTCTGCGGATCGGGCCCCTGGCGCGGCCGGATAGCCAATTCGGGGGGGTCGGCCGTGGCCGAATCGATATTTCGAAGCCTCCGGGTATGGCTGAGCCCATGAAAGCAATCGCGATCAACCGCTACGGCGGCCCCGAGGTGGTCGAGTACACCGACCTGCCCGACCCCAAGGTCGGCCCCGACTCCGTGCTGGTGCAGGTCCGGGCGGCCGGGGTGAACCCGGTGGACTGGAAGGTCCGGGACGGCGCCCTGGACGGCCTGCTGGACGCGCACTTCCCCCTGGTCATGGGCTGGGACGTGGCGGGCGTGGTCCGTGCGGTCGGCGGCGGGGTGACCGAGTTCGCCCCGGGCGACGAGGTGTACGGCTACGTCCGCAAGGACGCGGTGGAGCACGGCACCTACGCCGAACTGGTCTCCGCCCCGGTCCGCACCCTGGCCCGTCGGCCCGCCGCGCTGGACTGGGCGCAGTCCGGCGGCCTGCCGCTGGCCGGGCTCACCGCGTTGCAGAGCCTGAACGCGCTGGGGCTGGCGGCGGGGGAGACCCTGCTGGTGCACGCCGCGGCCGGCGGGGTCGGCCACCTGGCCGTCCAGCTCGCCCGGGCCCGCGGCGCCCGGGTGATCGGCACCGCGGGCGAGCGCAACCACGACTACCTGCGCGGCCTCGGCGCCGAGCCGGTCGCGTACGGCGAGGGCCTGGCCGAGCGGGTCCGCGCGCTCGCCCCGGACGGGGTGGACGCGGCCCTGGACCTGGTCGGCCGCGGCGCCGTCCAGGTCTCGGCCGAGCTGGTGGCCGACCCGGCCCGGATCGCCTCGATCACCGACTTCGGGGTCAAGGCGCTGGGTGGCCACTACGTCTGGGTCCGCCCGGACGCGGCCGGACTGGCGGAGCTGGCCGCGCTCGCCGACGACGGCCGGCTGACCGTCATCGTCGCCTCCACCTTCCCGCTGGCGCAGGCGGCCTCCGCCCAGGCGCTCAGCGCCGAGGGACGCACCCGGGGCAAGATCGTCCTCCTGGTGGACTGAGCGCGCCGGGTGAACAGACGGCCTTCTCGCCGTCATCTGTCGGCGATGAACTCGTTCAGGTCATCCGCCAGAATGGGTGGCGAACCGTTTCGGCAAGAGCGGCAGTGCCAGCGCCGCCGCGCCGGGACGCCCCCTCGCCCCCCGCACGACCCGTGGAGCCCCGCACCGATGACCAGCAGCCGAGCGCACGAGGTGATCGGGACGGACCTCGACGAGACCGACCGCCAGCTCCTCGCCCGCCTCGGCAGCGACGGTCGCGCCTCCTACGCCGAGATCGGCCTCCAGGTGAACCTCTCCGCCACCGCCGTGCGCCGCCGGATCGACCGGCTCCGGGCGCGCGGCGTGGTGCGGGGCTTCACCGTGGTGCTCGACCCGGCCGTGCTCGGCTGGCAGACCGAGGCCTTCGTCGAGGTCTACTGCCGGGAGCGCACCGCCCCCGAGGAGATCCTCGCCAGCCTGAGACAGTTCCCCGAGGTGATCGCCGCCTGGACGGTCACCGGCGACCCGGACGCCCTGGTGCACCTGCGGGCCGCCGACATGCGCCACCTGGAGGCCGTCATCGAGCGGATCCGGCGCGAGCCCGGCGTCCAGCGCAGCCGCTCCTCGGTGGTCCTCTCCCAGCTGATCGGCTGACCGCCGGCCCGCCCCCGTCCCGTCCCCGTATCGGACCCGTCAAGGTCGGCGCAGGAATCCTGCGCCGACCCGTCCGAACACGCCCGAAACCTGCCTGACCAGCCGCGTTCCGACGCGCGGCGAGGCCGCCCCGCTGCCTACGCTGATCACGTCCGGTCAGTGCGGTGAGGTCCTCCTGTCGCGAGCGGACCGCCCCCCGACACCCACAGCCGAGAGGGACAGCCGTGTCCGCAGCACCCGACCGCATGCACCGGCCCGACAACGACCTGGTCGACCTGGTTTTCGACTACATGCGGGAACGGCTGCAGTACGACCCCGTCCCGCTCGACCACCCCGGTGACGGCGAGCACCTGCGCACCCAGCTGGCCGGCCTGCTCAACCAGGACGGCAACGCCCCGGCCGACGTGCTCAAGCTGTACGACCACGAGCTGTCCCGCGCGGTCATCTCCGCCGACAGCCCCCGCTACCTGTCCTTCATCCCGTGCGCCCCGACCAAGGCCGCGCTGCTGTTCGACATGGTCGTCTCCTGCGCCTCGCTGCAGGGCATCTCCTGGCTGGAGGCGGCCGGCGCCATCGCCGCCGAGAACCAGGTGCTGCGCCTGATAGCCGACCGGGCCGGGATGCCCGCCTCGGCCGGCGGCTGCTTCGTCTCCGGCGGCTCGGCGGGCAACCTGTCCGCCCTGGTGGTCGCCCGCGACACCGCTCGCCGCCGGCTCGGCGTCGGCCCGGAGGCCCGGCTGCGGATCGCCGTCGCCGACCAGGTGCACTCCTCGGTCAAGAACACCTTCAACATCATCGGCGTCGAGGCCTTCAAGGTCCCGACCGTGGACCGCCGCTTCACCGGCGAGGCGCTGCGCGCCGCCCTGGCCGCCGACCCGAACCCCGAGACGGTGATCGCCGTCGTCGGCACCGCCGGCACCACCAACGAGGGCATCGTCGACGACCTGGCCGGCCTGGCCGAGGTCGCCCGCGAGCGGGACCTGTGGTTCCACGTGGACGGCGCCTACGGCGGCGCGGGCCTGTTCGCCCCGTCGGTGCGCGAGCGCTACAACGGCATCGAGCACGCCGACTCCTTCGTGGTCGACCCGCACAAGTGGCTGTTCGCCCCCTTCGACTGCGCCGCGCTGATCTACCGCAACCCGCAGCTCGCCCGCGCCGTGCACACCCAGGACGCCTCCTACCTGGACGTCCTGCACACCGAGGGCGACGAGTGGAACCCCACCGACTACGCCTACCACCTGACCCGGCGCGCCCGCGGCCTGCCGCTCTGGTTCTCGCTGGCCGTGCACGGCGTCCAGGCCTACACCGACGCCATCGAGACCGGCCTCCAGCTGGCCCGGGACACCGCCCAGCTGATCCGCGACGCCGAGCACCTGGAGCTGCTGTTCGATCCGCAGCTCTCCGCCGTCTGCTTCAAGCGCACCGGCTGGACCAACGACGACTACTACCGCTGGTCGCAGCAGCTGCTCGCGGACCAGATCGGCTTCGTCACCCCGACCGGCTGGGACGGCGAGACGGTCGCCCGCTTCGCCTTCCTGCACCCGGGCACCACCATGGAGATGGTCCGCGAGATCCTGGACACCATGGCCTGATCGGGCCCGTCGTCCGTCCGTACGGCCCCGCCGGTCCACCCGGCGGGGCCGTACGCACCTCCGGGGCCGTACGCACCTCCGGGGCCGCACGCCCTACAGGAACGCCCCGCTCGGCAGGTACGGCGCCGGCGGCCGCATCCCGCGCACCCCGACGAAGCCGGCCGTCTCCGGGGTCAGCCCGACCTCCAGCCCGACGTCCAACGCCCACTCCTGCTCGGCGGTCAGGTACTCCACCCGCGCCTCGACCCCGTCCGGCACCCGGGCCAGCGCCTCGCGCAGCAGCCGGGCCGCGATCCGCTTGCTGGTGGCCGCCAGCAGCCGCACCACCCCGCCGTCCCGGTAGCAGTAGCCGCTGCCGGCCAGCGCGTCGGCGACCAGCAGCTCCTCGAAGTGCCCCAGCATCAGTTCGTGGTCCGGGCCGTGCGCGGACCCGCGCAGCCGCCGGTCCACCGAGTCCAGCAGGTGCAGGTGGGTGGCGTTGCCGCGGTGCACCGGGATGTCGCCCGGGTCGATCAATCCCTCCCGGTCCACCCGGCCGGTCAGCCGCATCGCCGGGTGCAGGGTGAAGCCGGCCAGCCGGTAGCGGCGGGCCGCCGCCGGGGAGCCGGAGACGCAGACCATCCCGCGCAGGCAGCCCCCGGCGTGCGCCAGGGCCCGTTCGAACAGCAGTCGGCCGACGCCCCGGTCCCGCGCGGTCGGCCGGACCGCGAACAGCGACGGCATCCACAGGCCCTCGCGACGCATCGACAGCACCACCCCGACCGCCTGCCCGCCGCTCTCCGCCAGCCAGCAGCCCCCGGGATCGGTGCGCGCCAGGTGCCGGGTCCGGGCCAGCTGCAGCGGTGTCGGCCGGGGCGGCCGCGCGGGGTCGTCGGACGGTGCGGCGAACGCGGCGAGGGACACCTCCTGGACGACCTCCGCGTCCGCTGCGGTGTCCCTGACCTGGCGAAGGATCATGCCGCCCATCCTGGCGTCCGGGGGGCGGCCGTGGGGCCCGTTCGCCCGGATCCGTACCGCGGGCGGTGCCCGCTCCGCCGCGGTTGTGCGAGCATGGGGAGGTAGAGGCCCGGGTGACACGCCCGGCCCACGGAGAACCAGGCGTCGAGCAGGCCGCAGAAATCCATCGCCGACCGGGAAATGAAACCGGACGGTCCGTGGTTGGCACTGGCGGCAGACCGTCGTCAAGACCGGGAGAAAGCAGATGACCGTCCAGGACGAGACCACCGTCGAGAGTGGCATCCTCCTTACCGATGCCGCCGCGGCCAAGGTCAAGGCCCTGCTGGAGCAGGAAGGCCGCGAGGACCTGGCGCTGCGCGTCGCCGTCCAGCCCGGTGGTTGCTCCGGCCTGCGTTACCAGCTGTTCTTCGACGAGCGCTCGCTCGACGGCGACGTGCTCAAGGACTTCAACGGCGTCAAGGTGGTCACCGACCGCATGAGCGCCCCGTACCTGGGTGGCGCCACCGTCGACTTCGTCGACACCATCGAGAAGCAGGGCTTCACGATCGACAACCCGAACGCCACCGGCTCCTGCGCCTGCGGCGACTCGTTCAGCTAGGCCTGACGGCCGGCCTCGAACGGTGAGGCGGCCCCGGGGACTTCCCCGGGGCCGCCTCTTCGCGTTCCGCCGTCTCCGCCGCTCCCGCCGCTCCCGCTGCTACCGCGCGGGGCCGTCCGGGGTCACCGGGTCCGGGCCCATGTGGGCGTCGCCCTCCAGCGGCACCTCCTGGCCGCTGGTCCGGTCCACCACCGTCCGCCCGGCCAGCGGCGAACGCAGGTCGGCGGAGACGGCCTGCCGCTTCGCCAGCGCGGTGCAGACCTGCCCCGGCTGGACGGCGGGCGGGCCCGGCACGACCGCGACGTCCACCTGGCCGGACTGCGACTCGTCCGCCTTCAGCGCGTACTTGGTGCAGACCCCGCCGAAGAAGTACACGGTCAGCTTGGTACCGCCGTCCAGCCGGTAGCCGATCGGCGGGCGGACATTGGGATTGGCCGTGCCCGTCCCCGCCGGGTTCGGCTCACCGGGGGCGATCCCGTTGGCCGGGGGAGTGGCCGCGCCCGAGGGCCGGCCCGGCGCGGGCTGGGCCGGGGTCGGGGACCAGCCGGTCGGCGGCGCCTGGCCGGACGGGCTCGCGGTGCCGGCCCCCTCGGACGGTGAGCCGGGGGCCGACGGTGCCGACGGGGAGGCGCTCGTCGAACCCGAGGCGCCCGCGGTGGCCGCCGCCGAGTCGGCGGAAACCTTGCCGTCCCCGTTGCACCCGGCCAGAGTCACCACCGCCGCCAGCGCGGCCACCGCCAGGGCCGTCGCCCGCCGTCCACGGCGCGGCATCGTCTCCAGATCCATCTGCACATCCTCCCGAGGGCTCAGCGGCGCCGCCTCCTCGGCCGCTCCGCGCGGATGTGACGTGCCCCGGTCGGATCCGGTTCCGTGCCGGTCCGGGTCGGCTCAGATGCCGTACTCGGCCATCCCGGCGACCAGCCGCTGCGCCCCGGACGGGACCCGGACGCCGACGGACGCGGGGGTGGCCGGCTCCGGTCCGGCCGTCACCAGCGGCCAGAACCGGCGCAGCCGCCGGGAGGAACTGACCAGGGCGTCCAGGGTCTCGCCGTCCGCGTCCGCCCGACGGGCGTCCGAGGGGGAGTGGTCGGTCATCATCGGGCATCGCTCCGATCCAGGGCCGCGGCCGCACTGCCACGGCTGAAGACGGGCCCCGCCCGGGTCCGGCAGGGCTCCTGAGGCCGACCCTAGGCCGGGCCCCGGAGGCCCACCAGTGCTACCCGGAGGTAGTACACGTTCGAGGGTGCCGGGTGCCACCACGGTCGGAGGGACGGCGAGCAGCTTGCGGGACTCTTGCTGGCGCGCCCGCCCGGACGGGTACCGTGGGTGGGTTCATCCACCCCCGCTGGCCCGTGTTGCCATCCTGAGGAGACCCCCGTGCGTATCGCCGTCGCCGGCTCGATCGCCACCGACCACCTGATGACGTTCCCCGGTCGGTTCGCCGACCAGCTCGTCGCCGAGCAGCTGCACACCGTGTCGCTGTCGTTCCTGGTCGACGCCCTGGACATCCGCCGTGGCGGGGTCGCCCCGAACATCGCGTTCGGCATGGGCGTGCTCGGGCTCCGCCCGGTCCTGGTCGGTGCCGCCGGCGCGGACTTCGCCGAGTACCGCAGCTGGCTGGAGCGCAACAACGTGGACTGCGACTCGGTCCACATCTCCGAGACCCGGCACACCGCCCGCTTCATGTGCACCACGGACGAGGACCACAACCAGATCGCCTCGTTCTACACCGGTGCCATGGCCGAGGCCCGCAACATCGAGCTCAAGCCGATCGTCGACCGGGTCGGCGGCCTCGACCTCGTGCTGATCGGCGCCGACGACCCGCAGGGCATGGTGCGGCACACCCAGGAGTGCCGCACCCGCGGTTACGCCTTCGCCGCCGACCCCTCCCAGCAGCTGGCCCGACTGGACGGCGAGGACATCCGCGAGCTGGTGGACGGCGCCTCGTTCCTGTTCACCAACGAGTACGAGGCCGCGCTGATCGAGACCAAGACCGGCTGGGACGCCGAGGAGCTGCTCACCCGGGTCGGCACCCGGATCACCACCCTGGGCAGCAAGGGCGTCCGGATCGAGCGCAAGGGCGAGGCCCCGATCGTGGTCGGCTGCCCGGCCGAGGACGCCAAGGTCGACCCGACCGGCGTCGGCGACGCCTTCCGGGCCGGCTTCCTGGCCGGTCAGTCCTGGGCGCTCGACCTGGAGCGCTCGGCCCAGCTCGGCTGCATGCTCGCCACCCTGGTGATCGAGACCGTCGGCACCCAGGAGTACGAGCTGCGCCCGACCGCCTTCCTGAAGCGCTTCGAGGCCGCCTACGGCGCCGAGGCCGCCGCCGAGATCAGCGCCCACCTGGTCAAGTAGTCCGCCGGACGAGGTAGGCCGAGCCCCGGTCGCCGCCGTAGTCGGCGGCCGGGGCCTCGCCCGCGTACTCCTGGTCGCGCATCCCGCACCAGGCCGGGATGTCCAGCCGGGCCGCCTCGTCGTCCGCCAGCACGACGACCGTGCCGCCCACCGGCACCTCGCCGATCCGCTTCGCCAGCTCGATCACCGGCAGCGGACAGCGCTTCCCCAAGGCGTCGAGAACCAGGAGCGGTGCGGACGCGGCCGCAGGCGCGGGCAGGTCCAGCCCGAGCGGCGCCCGGACCCCGGCGACCAGCTCGGGCAGCACGGTGAGGAAGCGCTCCACGTCCGCCTCGGCCGTCCCGTACGGCAGCGAGACCCGGACGTTGCCCTCGGTGAGCACCCCCATCGCGGCCAGCACATGGCTCGGCGTCAGGGTGGAGGAGGTGCAGGAGGAGCCGGAGGAGACCGCGAAGCCCGCCCGGTCCAGCTCGGTCAGCAGCACCTCGCCGTCCACGTACAGGCAGGAGAAGGTGACGAGGTGCGGCAGCCGCCGCACCGGGTCGCCGACCACCTCGACCTCGGGCACCAGCTGCGGCACCCGGGCGCGGATCCGCTCCACCAGCGCGTGCAGCCGGGCGTTCTCCCGCTCGGCCTCGGCCCGTACGGCCCGCAGCGAGGCGGCCGCGGCCACGATCGCCGGGACGTTGACGTACCCGGGCACCCGCCCGCCCTCGCGCTCGTCGGCCGGCAGCGGGGAGGCGTACCGGACGCCCTTGCGCACGGCGAGGACCCCGACCCCGGGCGGACCGCCCCACTTGTGGGCGCTCGCGGTCAGCAGCGACCAGCCCGCCGGGACGTCCACCCGCCCGGCGCTCTGCGCCGCGTCGACCAGCAGCGGCACCCCGGCCCCGGCGCACAGCGCGGCCACCTCGTCGACCGGTTGGACGGTGCCCACCTCGTGGTTGGCGCTCTGCAGGGCGGCCAGCGCGGTGTCCGGGCGGAGCAGGCCGCCGAAGGCCGCCGGGTCGACCCGTCCGCCGCGGTCGACCGGGACGACCGAGACCTCGCCGCCGGAGGCCTCGTGGCGCTCCGCGACGTGCAGCACGCTGGAGTGCTCCACCGCGGAGTGCACCAGGTGCCCGCCGCGCCGCCGGTTCCCGGACAGGGCGCCCAGCAGGCCGAGTTGGACGGCCTGGGTGCCGCTGGCGGTGAAGGAGATCTCGTCGGCCCGCGCGCCCAGGACGGCGGCGACCGTCTCCCGGGCGGCGTCCAGCAGCATCCGGGCCTGTCGGCCGGAGCGGTACAGCCGGGCCGGATCGGCCCAGCCCTCGTCCAGGGCGGCGGTCAGGGCCTGCCGCGCGACGGGGTGCAGAGGGGCCGTCGAGGCCACGTCGAAGTACACGGTCACATTTAACGACACACCCGGGAACGGGGTGGCGGCGGCGGGATTGCTCACCGGTCGTCAGTCGATCATCCCGAATGTCCGCTTCGTCCGGTCCCGACGGGCCGTCACCCGCGATGTTCGAGGTCATCCCCCGATCGGGCGTAAGGACCTCGAATGCCTACGATGACCTGCGGCGCAGCCCCTGCCGGGCCTGATCGGGCGACCGGGCGGCGCGTTACCGGGGGCTGCCCGTCAGGAGCGCATAAGGCTGGAGTAGGGTTTGGCCCGCATAAGCATTCAAACCGTGCCCGTGGACGGGTCGCCGGAGGGGCTCACACTCCCCTCCCGGTGCGACGCGAAGGCGGGCGAGACTTCGGGAAGGCGCTACGTGAGTCCCAACGGCTCCGACCGCTCGCCGCGGCGCACGATGCGGCGGAAGCTGCCTCAGGCGCTGGCACTGGGCCTCGTCATCGCGACCGCCACCGGCTGCTCGGCCAACGACCTCCCCAGGCTTGGCCTCCCGAGTCCGGTCACGAAGGAAGGACCCATGGTCCTCCAGATGTGGCAGGGCTCCTGGATCGCGGCGCTGGTGGTCGGCGTACTGATGTGGGGTCTGATCATCTGGAGCGTGATCTTCCACCGGCGCAAGCGCACCGGCGTGGAGATCCCCCCGCAGACCCGGTACAACGTGCCCATCGAGGCGCTCTACACCGCGGTCCCCATCATCATCGTCTCGGTCCTCTTCTACTTCGTCGCCCGCGACGAGTCGAAGCTGATCTCCGTCTCCGCCAAGCCGCAGCACTACGTCAACGTGGTGGGCTTCCAGTGGAGCTGGGCGTTCAACTACGAGAACACCGAGACCCCCGACCCGGCCAACAAGGACGCCGCGTACGACGTCGGTACGCCCAAGGACGCTCCGACGCTCTGGCTGCCGGTCAACGAGACGGTGCAGTTCCGACTGACCTCTCGTGACGTCATCCACGACTTCTGGCCCGTCAACTTCATGATGAAGATGGACGTCGTTCCGGGCGTGGTGAACAAGTTCGAGGTCACCCCGACCGTCAAGGGCGACTACATGGGCAAGTGCGCCGAGCTCTGCGGCGTCGACCACTCGCGCATGCTGTTCAACGTCAAGGTCGTCGATCGCGCCGACTACGACAAGCACCTGGCCGAGCTCCGTGCGAAGGGCCAGGAAGGCGCGGTGCCCTCCGGCGTCATCACCATGGGAAGTGAAGCGAAGTGACCATCCTCAACGAGCCCGCCGCGGCCGGCGGGGGCGCCGAGGCCGTCACGGTCGGGGCGCAGCGGACCCGCAAGCCGGGTTCGACCATCATCAAGTGGTTGACCACCACTGACCACAAGACGATCGGCACGATGTACCTCGGTACGTCGTTCGCCTTCTTCCTGATCGGTGGCATCCTCGCCCTGGTCATGCGCGCCGAGCTGGCTCGTCCCGGGACCCAGATCCTGTCGAACGAGCAGTTCAACCAGGCGTTCACGATGCACGGCACGATCATGCTGCTGATGTTCGCGACCCCGCTGTTCGCGGGCTTCGCGAACTGGATCATGCCGCTCCAGATCGGCGCCCCGGACGTGGCCTTCCCGCGTCTGAACATGTTCGCGTACTGGCTGTACCTCTTCGGTTCGTCGATCGCGGTCGGCGGCTTCCTGACGCCGAACGGCGCCGCCGACTTCGGCTGGTTCGCCTACTCCCCGCTGTCGGACGCGGTGCACTCGCCCGGCGTCGGCGGCGACATGTGGATCATGGGTCTGGCCTTCTCCGGCTTCGGCACGATCCTCGGTGCGGTCAACTTCATCACCACGATCATCTGCATGCGCGCTCCGGGCATGACGATGTTCCGGATGTCGATCTTCGTCTGGAACGTCCTGCTGACCTCGGTGCTGGTCCTGCTGGCCTTCCCGGTGCTCGCCGCCGCGCTGTTCGCCCTGGAGGCGGACCGCAAGTTCGGGGCCCACGTATTCGATCCCGCCAACGGCGGGGCGATGCTGTGGCAGCACCTGTTCTGGTTCTTCGGCCACCCCGAGGTGTACATCATCGCGCTGCCGTTCTTCGGCATCGTGTCGGAGATCATCCCGGTCTTCAGCCGCAAGCCGATGTTCGGCTACTCCGGCCTGATCGCGGCCACCATCGCGATCGCCGGTCTGTCCGTGACGGTGTGGGCGCACCACATGTACGTCACCGGGCAGGTGCTGCTGCCGTTCTTCTCCTTCATGACCTTCCTGATCGCGGTCCCGACCGGTGTGAAGTTCTTCAACTGGGTCGGCACCATGTGGAAGGGCTCGCTGAGCTTCGAGACCCCGATGCTCTGGACGGTCGGCTTCCTGGTCACCTTCCTCTTCGGTGGTCTGACCGGTGTCCTGCTGGCCTCCCCGCCGATCGACTTCCACGTCTCGGACTCGTACTTCGTCGTCGCCCACTTCCACTACGTGGTCTTCGGCACCGTCGTCTTCGCGATGTTCGCCGGCTTCCACTTCTGGTGGCCGAAGATGACCGGCAAGATGCTGGACGAGCGCCTCGGCAAGATCACCTTCTGGACGCTGTTCTTCGGCTTCCACACCACCTTCCTGGTGCAGCACTGGCTCGGCGCGGAGGGCATGCCCCGCCGCTACGCCGACTACCTGGCCTCGGACGGCTTCACCACGCTGAACACCGTCTCGACCATCGGCTCCTTCGTGCTCGGCCTGTCGATCCTGCCGTTCCTCTACAACGTCTGGAAGACCGCCAAGTACGGCGAGAAGGTCGAGCAGGACGACCCGTGGGGCTTCGGCCGCTCCCTGGAGTGGGCGACCTCCTGCCCGCCGCCGCGGCACAACTTCCTCACCCTGCCCCGGATCCGCTCCGAATCCCCGGCCTTCGACCTCCACCACCCGGAGATCGCCGCGCTGGACTACCTGGAGAACCACGGCGAGCCGGCCAAGCACCTCGCCGGTGTGACCCCGGCGAAGTACGACGCCCCGAAGCTGGGCAAGGGCAAGCAGGAGGGTGACGCCTGATGAAGGAACAGGGAAAGATCTTCCTCGGTCTGGCGGTCTTCGTGCTGGCGATGGCCATCACGTACGGCCTGTGGACCAGCCACGCGAGCAACGGCCCGGGTCTGGAGGCAGCCGGTACCACCGCGCTGTTCCTGGCCTTCGGCCTGTGCGCCTTCATCGGGTACTACCTCGCCTTCACCGCCCGTCGGGTGGACAGCGGCGCGGGTGACAACCCCGAGGCCGAGGTCGCGGACGACGCCGGCGAGCTGGGCTTCTTCGCCCCGCACAGCTGGCAGCCGCTGTCGCTGGCGCTCGGTGGCGCGCTCGCCTTCCTGGGCGTGATCTTCGGCTGGTGGCTGATGTTCTGGGCCGCTCCGATCATCCTGATCGGCATCTTCGGATGGGTCTTCGAGTTCTACCGGGGCGAGAACCAGAACCAGTAGGTTCGGCAGGTTCCGTTGCCGACACCAGGGCCGGTCTTCCCGCACGGGGGGACCGGCCCTGCTGCGTCCGGGGAGTGACGAGCTCACTCACCCGGGTGAACGGGAGGTCGCTCGGATGTCGTTCGATCCGGGCGGTTCCTACGATCTGAGCAATCGTGCGAATAGTGCAGACCCCTCGGAGGCGGTCATGGCCGACAGGCGCGGAATCGCAGGCATCGGCAGCATCTCGCTGGCCCTGGCAGTGCTGGCCCCCTTGGCCGCCTGCTCCTCAGGCGAGGACGATCCCGCCGGCCCGCACCGGATCGACGCGGGTCCGCTCGTCCACCTCTCGGCCGAGGGCAAGGTCGACCCGTCCAAGCCGGTCACCGTGACCGCCGTGGCGGGCAGCCGGCTCACCGACGTCACCGTGGTCGGCCCGGACGGCCGGGTGGTGGCCGGGCGGCTCGCCGACGACCAGCGCAGCTGGCAGACCACCGGCCGGCTGAAGGCCGGCACCGCCTACGCCGTCCGGATCGCCGCCGACGACGGCCGCAACGGCCGCGGCGACACCACCCAGGGCTTCACCACCCTGGCCGCCCAACGCCTGCTCACCGCCGAGCTCGGCCCGGAGACCTCCAGCAGCGGCGTCTACGGGGTGGGCCAGCCGCTCACCGTGACGCTCTCCGAGGCGGTGAAGGACCCCCAGGCCCGCCAGGAGGTCGAGCGGGTGCTCACCGTGAGCTCCCAGCCGGCCGTCACCGGCGCCTGGTACTGGGTGGACGACAAGAACCTGCACTTCCGCCCGGAGGACTACTGGCCGGCCGGGACGGCCGTGGCGCTGGCCTTCGACGGCACCGGCGTCCGGATCTCCGACGGCCTCTACGGCGGCGACCGCACCTCGATCCGGATGCGGATCGGCGCGCGGGTCGAGTCGGTCGTCGACGCGGCCGCCCACCAGCTCACCCTCAAGCGTGACGGCGAGGTGGTCCGGACCATCCCGGTGACCACCGGCAAGCCCGGCTTCGACACCCGCAACGGCGTCAAGGTGGTGCTCGGCCAGGAGCGCTCGGTGCGGATGAACGGCGAGACCATCGGAATAAAGGCCGGTAGCTCGGAGTCGTACGACCTGGACGTGCTGTGGGCCACCCGGGTGACCTGGAGCGGCGAGTACGTCCACGCGGCGCCCTGGTCGGTCGGCGCGCAGGGCGTCGAGAACGTCAGCCACGGCTGTACCGGCATGAGCACCGACAACGCCAAGTGGTTCTACGACAACACCCGGATCGGGGACCTGGTGACGGTGGTGAACAGCCGTGGCGCCACCATGGAGCCCTTCGGCAACGGCTTCGGGGACTGGAACGTCTCCTGGACGGACTGGGTCAAGCACAGCGCCCTCGGACAGCCCCTCGGCACCACCGCCCCGCCCTCCCAGGCGCCCGCCGCCGGGATGATGCGCCCGGAGGTCTGATCCGGGCCAGGAGGGGCGTCACGCCCCGGGATAGGCCAGGTCCAGCGCGGTGACCACGGCGGCCAGGGCGTCCGGCCGGGAGAGCCCCAGCCGGTGCGCCCGCGCCGCGTACTCGGCGGCGGCCTCGGCGGCCAGCCGGTGGGCGGCGTCCCCGGTGGCGGCGATCAGGGTGCCGCGCCGGCCGTGGGTCTCCACCACGCCGTCCGCCTCCAGCTCCTTGTAGGCCCGGGCGACCGTCCCGGCGGCCAGCCCCAGCTCCTCGGCGAGGGCCCGTACGGTCGGCAGCCGCAGCCCGGTCGGCAGCGCGCCGGAGCGGGCCTGCTCGGCGATCTGGGCGCGGATCTGCTCGTACGGGGGAGTGGCGGCGGCGGGGTCGACGGACAGCTGCACGGACGGCTCCTGGAGGCGCTGCGGGTACGGGGCTGGCTGATGGGCATTGGCAGACGGGCACTGGCGGACGGGCACTGGTGGATGGGCAAAGGCCGAGGGCCGCCGACCAGGTGAACTCTGGTCAGCGGCCCTCGGGGGTGACGCGGGGTGCGTACGGGATCAGTGGTGGCCGTGGCCGCTGGTGATCTCGTGGTGCTCCTCGGCGGTGGGCTTGGGGATCTGGCTGCCCTCGCCGTAGAAGCCGCGGGAGAGCTTGGCCCGGGTGCGGGTGAGGGCGCCGGCCTTGCGGGCCACGCCGTTCTCGTCCGTCTGGGCCGGCAGCTCGACCGGCTGGATCTGCTCGTGCGCCGTGAGGGTGTGCAGGTCCTTCGACGGCAGCTGGGCGTGCACCTCGACGAACTCACCGTGCGGCAGGCGCTTGATGACACCGGTCTCGCGGCCGTGCAGCACCTTCTCCTTGTCACGGCGCTGGAGGCCGAGGCACCAGCGCTTGGTGATGATGAAGGTGATGACCGGGACGGCGAAGAAGCCGACGCGGACGAAGTAGGTGATCGAGTTGAGCGACAGGTGGAAGTGCGTGGCGAACAGGTCGTTGCCACCACCGATCAGCAGCACCAGGTACAGGCTGATCCAGGCCGCGCCCAGGGCCGTGCGGACCGGGGCGTTGCGCGGGCGGTCCAGGATGTGGTGCTCGCGCTTGTCGCCGGTGATCCAGCCCTCGATGAACGGGTAGACCGCGATGGCGACCAGGACCAGCGGGAAGATCATCAGCGGGATGAAGACACCCAGGTTCAGGGTGTGGCCCCACAGGCTGATCTCCCAGCCCGGCATGACGCGGATCAGACCCTCGGAGAAGCCCATGTACCAGTCGGGCTGGGCGTCGGTCGACACCTGGTCCGGACGGTACGGGCCGTAGGCCCAGATCGGGTTGATCGTGGCGATCGCCGAGATGGCGGCGATGATGCCGAAGACCAGGAAGAAGAAGCCACCGGCCTTGGCCATGTAGACCGGCATCAGCGGCATGCCGACGACGTTCTTCTCGGTCTTGCCCGGGCCCGCCCACTGGGTGTGCTTGTGGTAGAAGACCAGGATCAGGTGCGCCACCAGCAGGCCGAGCATGATGCCCGGGATCAGCAGCACGTGGATGGTGAAGAACCGCGGCACGATGTCGTGGCCGGGGAACTCGCCCCCGAACAGGAACATCTGGATGTAGGTGCCGACCAGCGGGACCGCGAGGATCGCGCCTTCCATGAAGCGGATACCGGTGCCGGACAGCAGGTCGTCGGGCAGCGAGTAGCCGAAGAAGCCGTCGAACATGCCCAGGACCAGCAGCAGGAAGCCGAAGACCCAGTTGATCTCACGCGGCTTGCGGAACGCGCCGGTGAAGAACACGCGCATCATGTGCACGAGCATGGCGGCCACGAAGACCAGGGCGGCCCAGTGGTGGATCTGGCGGATCAGCAGACCGCCGCGGATCTCGAAGCTGATGTCCACCGTCGAGGCGTACGCCTCGGACATCCCGATGCCCTTGAGCGGCACGTACGAGCCGTTGTAGACGACCTCGGCCATCGACGGCTTGAAGAACAGCGTCAGGTAGACACCGGTCAGGATGATGATGACGAACGTGTAGAGGCAGATCTCGCCCAGCATGAAGGACCAGTGGTCCGGGAAGATCTTCCGCAGGTTGGCCTTGGCGAGGGAGTAGATCCCCAGCCGGCCGTCCGTCCAGTCAGCCGCGGACTCCCACTTGTTGGCGGGGTTCGCACGCGTGCTGGAGGGCTTGGCGGCACCCTTCGTGGTGCTGCTCGCGCTACTCATCGAGCACGCTCCCAGAAGCTCGGGCCGACGGGCTTCTCGAAGTCGCCGGTGGCGACCAGGTGGCCCTTGTCGTCAGTGGTGATCTTCAGCTGCGGCAGCGGGTGGCCGGCCGGGCCGAAGATGACGCGCGCGCCGTCCGCCAGGTCGAAGGTCGACTGGTGGCAGGGGCAGAGCGCGTGGTGGGTCTGCTGCTCGTACAGGCTGATCGGGCAGCCGACGTGGGTGCAGATCTTGGAGTAGGCGAGGATGCCCTCGAAGCCCAGCTCCTTGGACTTGTCGTCCTTGATGTCGTCCGGCGCGATGCGCACCAGCATCAGGGCGTCCTTGGCGATGCGCTGCTGGAAGTCCTCGTCGTGGGTGGTGAGACCCTCCGGCATGGCGAAGGTCAGCGAGCCGATGACGAGGTCCTCGGGCTTCATCGGCTGCATGGTGCTCATGTTGACGAGCGCCAGCGGGGCGGCCGGGGTGGCCTCCTGCCAGCCGGTCTCCTTGAGCTTCTTCTCCGGCAGCGGGCCCAGGTCGCGGAGCAGGACCACGCCGGAGAGCGGGACCAGCGCCATCGACCCGATGAGGGTGTTGCGGATCATCTTGCGACGACCGAAGCCGGACTCGGCGGCACCGGTCTTGAACTGCTCGATGACGTCGTTGCGGACGTCGTCGTCAGCCTCGATCGGGTGACGCTCGGCGGGCAGCTCGACGTCCGACATCAGGGTGCGGGCCCAGTGGACCGCGCCCGCGCCGATCATGAACAGCGCGACGCCCAGGGTCAGGCCCAGCGCGAAGTTCAGCGCGCTGACGTGACCCAGCGGGAAGATGTAGACGATCTTGTCCGGGTCGATGGCCACGTAGGAGGCGATGAAGCCGATGGTGGCGAGCATCGAGACCACGAACATCAGCGAGACCTGACGCTCGGCGCGCTGGGCGGCCCGCTCGTCGATGTCGGTGCGGCGGGGCTCGTGGGCCGGCAGGCCCGGGTCGGCGAACGGGTTGCCGTGGTCGGCCACCTCGCCGGCGGAGCCGTGCGGCTCCGGGAGCTTGTCTTCTGACATGTCGTGGCTCATGACTTCTTGGCCTTGGTGGTGTGGGCGGCGACCCAGATCGCGACCGCGATGAGCGTGCCGAGGCCGAAGATCCAGCCGAACAGACCCTCGGTCACCGGACCGAGGCTGCCCAGGGTGAGACCGCCGGGGTTGGGCTCATCGTTGGTGGTGTGGCGGACGAAGGCCACGATCTGCTTCTTCTGCTCCTCGGGCATGGTGCTGTCCGGGAACGACGGCATGTTCTGCGGGCCGGTCTGCATGGCCTCGTAGATGTGCTTGGCGTCCACGCCCTCCAGCGACGGGGCGTACTTGCCCTTGGTCAGGGCACCGCCCTGACCGGCGAAGTTGTGGCACTGGGCGCAGTTGGTGCGGAACAGCTCCCCACCCTTGGAGATGTCGTCAGGGTTGGTCGAGGAGTACTGCTTCGCGTCCGGGGCGATCGGGCCGGGGCCGAGCGACTGGACGAACGCGGCGAGCTGGTCGATCTCGCCCTGGGTGTAGATGGCCTTCTTGCGCGGCACCTGGGCACCGGGCTGCTGGGCCGGCATGCGACCGGTACCGACCTGGAAGTCGACGGCGGCGGAGCCCACGCCGACCAGGCTCGGACCGTCACTGCTGCCCTGGCCGTTCAGGCCGTGGCAGGAGGAGCAGCCGACGGCGAAGAGCTTCTTGCCCTCATCGATCGCGAGCGACTGCGCGGCGACGTCGGCCTGCGCCTTGTCGGCGGGCGCGAACATGCCGTACAGCCCCCCGGTTGCCGCCAGGGCGAGAAGTAGGACGACCAGCGCCGCCAATGGGTGGCGCCGTCGTGCGGAGAGCTTTTTCACGGAATAACCCCGGTGTCAGGATCTGGTCGACTGGTGGGTGCACCCGGCTGCCGGTCTGGCCGGCACGAGGCTGCCTGTCCAAGGCTGCGCGCGCGGTCGGTCGGTGGGAGCGTCGGCACCGGCAGAAGCGGCCCGTCGCCGGTGAGGGCGGGGGCCGCAGCCGGTGGCCAGCGACCTGATCAGCTGGTTACTTGATCAGGTAGATGGTCGCGAACAGGCCGATCCACACGACGTCGACGAAGTGCCAGTAGTAGGACACGACGATCGCGGCGGTGGCCTGCTCGTGAGTGAAGCGCTTGGCTGCGTACGTCCGTCCGAGGACCAGCAGGAAGGCGATCAGACCGCCCGTCACGTGCAGACCGTGGAAGCCGGTGGTCAGGTAGAACACCGTGCCGTACGGGTCCGAGGACAGCGAGAGGCCGTCGTTCTTGACCAGCTCGGTGTACTCGTAGACCTGACCGCCGATGAAGATCGCGCCCATGAAGAACGTGAGGGCGAACCACGCGCGGAGCTTCTTCACGTCACCGCGCTCGGCGGCGAACACGCCGAGCTGGCAGGTGAGCGAGGAGAGCACCAGGATCGTGGTGTTGATCGAGGAGAACGTCACGTTGAGGGCGTGCGCCTTCTCGGCCCAGAACTCGGCTCCCTTGACGGAGCGGAGCGTGAAGTACATCGCGAAGAGCGCCGCGAAGAACATCAGCTCGGAACTGAGCCAGACGATCGTTCCGACGCTGACCATGTTCGGTCGATTGACCGATCCGTGCGCGTGCCCGGTTTCTGTTGCTGTTGCTGTCGCCACGACGGACATTATGTCGGTCCCTTATTCCGTCTTCACGTCGGGGGGTGTCCCTCGGAGTGTCCGGTGCGTGCGGTATGCCCCCTTGAAGGGCGGCGAGGGGGCCGTACGGGGGCTGAGCAGTGGGGTGTCCCTTTTCTGACGGTTCCTCTGGCGGGCCCGCCACCCCCTTGCCCAGTGCGTCGTTGCGCGGACGGCGCAGTCGCGGGTTGTAGGGGAGGGGACACCGGATGGGCCGTCCGGGTGGACCGGGCGGGGTGGGGTGACGGGCCGTCCTCCGGGCGGGTGAGCGGCGGGCGCGTCGGCTTGAGGGGGAACGTGCGCGAGGGGGACCGGTGACGGGGGAAACGGGGGTAGCATCCGGATCAGGTGAACGTGGTCCGGATCACACTTGAGGGAGCAGGGTCCATGGCGTACACGACCGACGAGACGCTCACCGTCCTCGTCTACAGCGACGACCGCAACACCCGCGAGCAGGTGCTGACGGCCCTCGGCCGTCGGCCCGCCGAGGATCTTCCGGAGCTGTCCTACCTGGAGTGCGCGACCACCCCCGCGGTGCTCAAGGCGTTGGAGAAGGGCGGCATCGACCTCTGCGTGCTGGACGGCGAGGCGGTTCCGGCCGGCGGGCTGGGCCTCGGGCGCCAGCTCAAGGACGAGATCTACGGCTGCCCGCCGGTGCTGGTGTTGATCGGTCGGCCGCAGGACTCCTGGCTGGCCGCCTGGAGCCGGGCCGATGCCGCGATCTCCCACCCGGTGGACCCGGTGGCGCTGGTCGAGGCGGTCGCCGTCCTGCTGCGGGCCCGGCTGGCCAAGCGGGCCCCGGCGAGCCGTTGAGCGGTGCCGTCTCAGCAGGAGAGAAGTCGGGGCCGTAGCCGCCCCGCCGCTCGATAGGCTGACTCCATCCGTACGGACGTCCCCCGGAGCGGGGAACCGACAACAGCTGGAGTCAGCCATGGTGAACGTGAACCCTGCGAACGGTGGTACCGACCCCGCGCAGGTGGTCCGCACCTGGCCGGACCTCTTGGCGGCGCTGTTGAAGGGGGAGGACCTCGACCGCTCCTCCACCGCGTGGGCGATGGACCGGATCATGAGCGGCGAGGCGTCCCCCGTCCAGGTGGCCGGGTTCATGGTGGCGCTGCGGGCCAAGGGCGAGTCGGTCGAGGAGATCTCCGGCCTGGTCGACGCGATGTACGACCACGCCGAGCCGCTGGACATCCCCGGCCCGGCGGTCGACATCGTCGGCACCGGCGGCGACCGGGCGAAGACCGTCAACATCTCCACCATGTCGGCGATCGTCGCGGCCGCGGCCGGGGCCAAGGTGGTCAAGCACGGCAACCGGTCGGCCTCCTCCACCAGCGGCTCCTCGGACGTGCTGGAGAAGCTCGGGGTCGCGCTGGACCTGTCGCCCCGGCGGGTGGCCCAGGTGGCCGAGGAGGTCGGGCTGACCTTCTGCTTCGCGGCGAAGTTCCACCCCTCGATGCGGCACGCCGCCACCGCGCGACGCGACCTCGGGGTGCCGACCGCCTTCAACATCCTCGGTCCGCTGACCAACCCGGCCAAGGTCACCGCGCACGCGGTCGGCTGCTTCGACACCCGGCTCGCCGGGCTGATCGCCGGGGTGCTGGCCCGGCGCGGGGCGACCGCGCTGGTGTTCCGCGGCGACGACGGGCTGGACGAACTGACCATCACCACCACCTCGCAGGTGTGGGTGGTGCGCGACGGGGTGGTCACCGAGACCACCTTCGACCCGCGGGACGTCGGCATCGAGCTGGTCGGCATCGAGGCGCTGCGCGGGGCCGACGCCGCGTACAACGCGGAGGTCGCCCGGCGACTGCTGGCGGGGGAGCGCGGGCCGGTGCGGGACGCCGTCCTGCTGAACACCGCGGCGGCACTGGTCGCGCTCGACCTGGGTGACGCGCCGCTGACGGAGCAGCTCGCGGCGGGCATGGTGCGGGCGGCCGAGGCGATCGACTCGGGCCGGGCGCAGGATCTGCTGCGGCGCTGGTCGGAGGCCACCAGCCGGATCTGAGGCGGCGGTTGAGGGCCCGGGCCGGTTCCGCCGACCCGGGCCCTTCCTGTCCGCCCCGGGCTCCCGCCCGCCCCGAACCCCCGGTGACCCGCCCCGCCCCCCGGTAACCCGCCCCGAGCCGAAGGGGCGCGCCGGTGCCGAAAGGGAGAAGCGAGGGAGCGACGAAGGAGCGAGGGAGCGCCGACCGTCGGCACCGGACAAGAGCGCCCCGGAGGCGAGCGGGCGAAAGTACTGTCCGGATGGTGGATGACTGTTTGACCGTCCGACGTACCCGACCTAGAGTCTTCGCCAGGTCATGAGTGACAGCGTCAAGCCCCAGCTGGCTGTCCGGCAACCCTCCGTCCGTGGCGGGGTGCCCTGGGTGAGGACCGGGTCGCCGGAAGCCGTCCGTGCGACAAGCGCGGACGCCCGACGAGCAGCACTCCCGGGGGTCCCTGACCCGTAGAAGGAGTGCATCCTCATGTCCGTCTCCGTCGAAACCCTCGCCCCGCTCGCCGTCCTCGGCCAGGACGTCCAGGTCCCGCTGGCCAGCGGTGAGAAGGTCGGTTACGCGGCGCTCGACTACGCGGCCAGCGCGCCGGCGCTCCAGCGGGTCTGGGACGACGTCGCCGCCTACGCGCCGTACTACGGCAGCGTGCACCGCGGCGCCGGGTACCTGTCGCAGCTGTCCACCGACCTGTTCGAGCAGAGCCGGCGGACCGTCGCCGAGTTCCTCGACCTGCGCGCCGACGACCAGGTGGTCTTCACCCGGGCCACCACCGACTCGCTCAACCTGCTGGCCGGCGCGGTGCCGGCCGGCACCCGGGTGTTCGCCTTCGAGACCGAGCACCACGCCTCGCTGCTGCCCTGGGCGCACGCGGGGCTGGAGGTCGACTACCTGCGGGCGCCGCGCTCGCGGGCCGAGGCGGTGGCGGCGCTGGAGAGCGCGCTGGCCGCGGCGCCCGAGGGGCCGAAGCTGCTGTGCGTCACCGGCGCCTCCAACGTGACCGGCGAGCTGTGGCCGGTCGCCGAGCTGACCGCGACCGCGCACCGGCACGGCGCCCGGGTGGTGCTGGACGCGGCCCAGCTGGCCCCGCACCACCGGGTCTCGGTCCGCGAACTGGACGTCGACTGGATCGCCTTCTCCGGCCACAAGCTCTACGCGCCGTTCGGGGCCGGGGTGCTGGCCGGTCGGTCGGACTGGCTGGACGCGGCCGAGCCGTACCTGGCCGGCGGCGGGGCGACCCGGACGGTGGCCCGGGAGCTGGACGGCTCGGTGGCGGTGCAGTGGCACACCGGCCCGGCCCGGCACGAGGCCGGTTCGCCGAACGTGATCGGCGCCTACGCGATCGCCTCGGCCTGTCGGGCGCTCACCGAGGCCGGCTTCGACGCGCTGGAGGCCCGGGAGCGGCAGCTGGTCGAGCGGCTGACGACGGGGCTGGCGGAGATCCCGGAGGTCCGGGTGCTGAACCTGTTCGGCGCCGGCTCGGCCCGGGTGGGCGTGCTGTCCTTCGTGGTCCGGGGCTGGAACAGCTCGCACTTCTCGGCCGCGCTGTCGGCCGAGTACGGCATCGGGGTGCGGGACGGGCTGTTCTGCGCGCACCCGCTGGTGCGGACGCTGCTCGGGGAGGAGGAGGTGGCGCCGTCCGAGTGCGGGGCGCCGGAGTCCTCGCTGCCCGGGGAGCGCAGCCTGAACGCGATCCGGGTGAGCTTCGGGGCCGGCACGCCGGACGAGCACGTGGAGCGCTTCCTGACCGCCGTCCGCGAGCTGGTCACCGACGGCGCGGCGTGGAACTACCGCAACGAGGGCGGCCGTTGCGTCGTCGACACCCGTCGCGAGGGCTGAGCCCCACGCGTCGTCCTACTCGTCCAGGCCGAGCGCGAAGGCCGCTTCCAGGTCGTGCTGGGAGTAGGTGCGGAAGGCGATCTGGGTCTCGGTGTGCGCCACGCCCGGGACCTTGTTGAGCCGGCCCGGGATGACGTCGGCGAGGTCGTCGTGACGGCGCACCCGGACCATCGCCACCAGGTCGTAGCCGCCGGTCACCGAGTACACCTCGCTGACGCCGTCGATCGCGGCGATGGCCTCGGCGATCTCCGGGATGCGGTCGACGCTGGTCTTGATCAGGACGATGGCAGTGATCACGGTGCGGGCTCCTTCATGGGGTGCGGCCAGCGTATCGGGCCTCAGCCGGGTCGTCTCGGGGGGTGTCCGACGACGGTGCAGGCGTACAGGAAGCCGGCCGAGAAGCCGATCACGTGCACCAGGTAGGCCACCCCGGGCCCGGCCGAGTGCACCGACCACCACTGCAGGGCGAACCAGAGGCCGAGCACCAGCCAGGCCGGGAAGCGCAGCGGGAGGAAGAGGAGCAGCGGGACCAGGGTGGTCACCCGGGCCCGCGGGTGGAAGCGCAGGTAGGCGCCGAGCACGGCCGAGATCGCCCCGGAGGCGCCGATCAGGACCCGGGTGGAGTCGGGGGAGTGCGCCTCGGCGAGCGCGAAGCCGTACGAGGCCAGGCTGCCGGCCGCCAGGTAGAAGAGGAGGAACCTGGCCCGGCCGACCCGCCGTTCGACGGTGGGGCCGAAGACGTGGAAGAAGAGCAGGTTGCCCAGCAGGTGCAGCCAGCCGGCGTGCAGGAAGAGGCCGGTGAGGGCGGACACGGCCGGGTGCTTGCCCGGGGTCGGGGCGGCGGGGCAGCCGGGGACCGGGTCGGGGGCCTCGGCCAGCTGCTCGGCGGTGAGCGGGTGGCCCGTCAGCAGTTCGGCGGGGACGGCGCCCCAGCGCTGCTCGTAGCGCTGCTCGGCGCAGATCCGGGCCTGGCCGGTGCCGTACAGCGGGTTCAGGCCGGCCGCCGGGCCGAGCAGGAAGACCAGGGTGTTGAGCGCGATCAGGGCGTAGGTGACGGCCGGGGCGGGAACCGCCGGGCGGCCGTCCCGCGCATCGGTGTGGTCGGGGGCCGCGAGCGCCATGCGGCCAAGCATTCCTCCGGACACCGCACATGACACGCCCGTTTACGGCAGGTGGACTAGCCATCAAGTTCCCCTGACCGGTGGTCGTGACGGTTGCCCCAGGCAATAGGCTTGGGCCGGGCGATCCCGCCTCCCGCCGCCGATGCCGGGGCTCCGGGGGAGCGCCTGACCGCCCAGGGACCAGCCGAGAGGATCCCCCGATGACCGTCCCCGCCCTGACCGCCGAGACGCGCTGGCGCTGCACGCTGTGCGGCAACCTCACCCGCTTCGACGTGACCCGTACCGCGCGGGTCACCGAGTTCCTCCACTTCGACCTGGCCGGCGAGTCCAAGGTCGAGGAGACCGAGGTGCACAGCGAGACGGTCGAGTCGGTGCGGTGCCGCTGGTGCAACGCGGTGGACCAGGTCGAGCTGGTGGCCCGCCCGGGCGCCGAGGGTGCGGAGGCCCCCGCCGAGCAGGGCTGATCCCGGCCGGTGCGGTGGGCGGCGCGTGACGCGGCCGGCCACCGCACGGGACAATACAGACAAGACGCACGGAGCGTGACGACAGGGGCGGCCGTGGGCCGTACCCGCTGGACCAGGATCGGAGCCGAGGACGTGGTGGACGCAGCGAGGGAGCCCGCCGACGCGCAGGGGCTTCAGCCCGCTGCGCAGGCACCGGCGTCGGAGGACGGGGCGGCCCCGTTCGAGACCCCGCTCCCGGACCCGGCCGGTGGCGCCGTCGAACGCCCGGTGGAGAAGCTGGACCGGCCGCTGCCCGAGGGCGTGCGCCGGCGCGTGGTCGGCCTGGCCTCGGACGCGCTGGGCGGGCTGCCGCCCGGGGAGCTGCCGCAGAGCCTGCGTCAGTACGTGAAGTTCACCCCCGCGCGGCGGGCCAAGTACGCGGCCACCGCGCTGGCGGCCGCGCTGGAGTCCGAGCCGGCCTTCCGGGTGCGGATAGCGGAGCGGCTGCGGCTGGGCCAGCCGGACCTGGTGAAGGCGCTGGAGTCGGGCAGTGTCCCCGGCGCCGCCGATCCGATGGACGTCGCGGCCGCCGCCTACCTGGTGCGCTCGGCGGGCTGGAGCCGGCTGGTCGCCGAGGTGGGCGAGGAGGTCGAGCGGGCCGGTGCCGAGGACGCGGCGGCGGAGGCCACCCGGCTGGTGGAGAAGCTGCAGGCCGAGCTGGCCGAGGTGCGGGCCGCCGCGCGGGCGGACCTGGACCGGCAGCGGGCGGAGTCCGAGGGGGTCCGGCGGGAGGCCGAGTCGCTGCGCAAGAAGGTGCGGTCGCTGGAGAGCGACACCCGCCGGGCGCAGGCCGAGACCCGGCGGGTGTCCGGGGAGCTGGAGGCCGTGAAGGCGCAGGCCACGGGTGAGCGCAGTGCGGCCGAGGGCGAGGCCCGGCGGTTGCGGCACCGGGTGTCCGAGCTGGAGAACGCGGTCGAGCAGGGCCGCCGCTCGGCCCGGGAGGGGCGCAGCGTCGAGGACATGCGGCTGCGGCTGCTGCTGGACACCGTGCTGCAGTCGGCGCAGGGCCTGCAGCGCGAGCTGGCGCTGCCGGTCTCCCAGATCCGCCCGGCGGACCTGGTCGAGGCGGTGGTGCCGGGGGCGGCCTCGCCGCACGACGTGGCCCGGCGCGGCCTGGCCGACGACGATCCGGCGCTGCTGGACCAGCTGCTGGCGATCCCGCAGGTGCACCTGGTGGTGGACGGCTACAACGTGACCAAGACCGGGTACCCGACGCTGCCGCTGGAGCAGCAGCGGATCCGGCTGCTGGGCGGACTGGCGATGCTGGCCCAGCGCACCCAGGCGGAGGTCACCTGTGTGTTCGACGGGCAGGACCTGGACGTCCCGGTCATCATGGCGCCGCCGCGCGGGGTGCGGGTACGGTTCAGCCGGACCGGGGAGACCGCGGACGAGCTGATCCGCCGTCTGGTCCGGGCCGAGCCCCAGGGCCGTCCGGTGGTGGTGGTGTCCACCGACCGGGAGGTCGCGGAGGGCGTGCGGAAGGCGGGCGCGCGCCCGGTGGCCTCGGTGCTGCTGCTGAACCGGCTGGCCCGGCCCTGACCGGGGCCGGAGGGCGTGACGGCAGCTCAGTGCGGTGACCGCGGGGGTGTGCGGATCCGGTGAAGCCCGTGGGGGAACCGGAGTTCACGCCTTCGGGGGAGTGGCAAAACGGATAGATCTTCACTAGGGTCTGGCGTCAAACCTATTTTCCGGAATCTCACCTGATCAGGTGAGTCCGATGGAAGAAGGAGCCGGTCCCTTGGCCTCCCACCGCCGTCCCAAGCAGCCGAGCCGCGCGCGGGTCTCCGTGCTCACCGCGGCCGCTGCGACCGCGGTCGCCCTCTCCGCCCAGGTGGCCGCGCACGCCGCGCCGCAGCCGAACAAGTCGGACGTCAAGGCGCAGATCGACCAGCTCCAGCAGGAGCAGGAGCAGGCGGCCGAGAAGTACAACGGCGCCAAGGAGCGGGCCGACCAGCTCCGCAAGCAGGCCGACCAGCTGCAGGACCAGGTGGCCCGCAGCCAGGACCAGATGAGCCAGCTGCAGGTGGGCCTGGCCCAGGTCGCGGGCGAGCAGTACCGCACCGGCGGCATCGACCCCTCCGTCCAGCTGATGCTCTCCTCCGACCCGTCCGGCTACCTGGAGAAGGCGTCCAGCGTCCAGCAGGCCAGCGCCAGCCAGACCGAGGCGCTCAAGGGCCTGCTCGACCAGCAGCGCCGGCTGGACCAGGAGAAGGCCGAGGCGGCCGCCGTGCTGGCCTCGCTGGACTCCACCACCAAGGACCTGAACCAGGCCAAGTCGGACGTCAACACCAAGCTGAAGTCCGCCCAGGACCTGCTGAACTCGCTCAGCGCCGCCGACCGGGCCGCGCTGCGGGCCCAGCAGCAGCAGGACGACCGCGCCTCGCGCGGCAGCGACCGGGTCGACCTGAGCAACCTGCCGCCGGCCAGCGGCTACGCGGCGGTGGCCGTGGCGAAGGCGATGAGCAAGCAGGGCTCGCCGTACGTGTGGGGCGCCACCGGGTCGAGCACCTTCGACTGCTCCGGCCTGATGGTCTGGGCGTACGGCCAGGCCGGCGTCTCGCTGCCGCGGACCTCGCAGGAGCAGGGCCACATCGGGACCGCCGTCACGCTGGCCACGGCCCAGCCGGGCGACCTGGTGATCTACGGCGGGGACATGCACCACGTGGCGATGTACATCGGCAACGGCATGGTGGTCCACGCGCCGCACACCGGTGACGTGGTGAAGGTGATGAAGGCCGACGCGATGTCGATCAACACCATCCGCCGGATCTGACGGAACGACACGCCGCGAGCCCCGTTCCGGCCCTGTGATCCGCGCCACCCTCCGATCGGGGGTGGCGCTTCGGGTTGGCCCGTTCAGTGGTCGAGCGATGAGACCTGATCAGCTTTGCGTACGGCGGCGATCACGATCAGTCATTTTCACAAAAGAACCTGGGTAATCTTCCGTCTTTTTTCTGACAAGGATTTGAACGGATCACGGTTCAGTTACTAGGGTCGTGCTCCGAACCACCGCACTGTCGATCACCCAGCCTGGGTGGCGGCGGTGGTTACCGCCGAGTTCGCGAAACAGCGGGGCAGGTCGAAGCGACTGCCCGACAGGGGAGCCCAGTAGTCGGGGGCGCTGCGGAGCGGAGCCGGGGAACCACACGTTCCTCCGGGGTGAATCGGCGCCAGGTCGGCCGCGGTAGTGGCCGGTGAGGCGTCGTAGGGCATGCTTCCGGCCCGAACCCGTCAGCTCACCCGGTAGGCGGACGTAGGAAGAAGGAGTCCGCCTTCGTGGCGTCCCATCGTCGTCCCAAGCCCGCCAGCCGCGCTCGTGTCTCGATCCTCACCGGCGTCGCCGCAGCGGCCGTCGCCCTCTCCGCGCAGTCCGGCGCGCACGCCGACCCGCAGCCGACCAAGGACCAGGTCAAGGAGCAGGTCGACCAGCTCAACGAGCAGGCCGAGCAGGCGACCGAGAAGTACAACGCCGCCCAGGAGAAGCAGCAGGAGCTGGAGAAGCAGGTCTCCGGCTTGCAGGACCAGGTGGCCCGGCAGCAGTCGCAGGTGACCGACCTGCAGGGCGGCCTCGCGGAGATCGCGGGCGAGCAGTACCGCAACGGGGGCATATCCCCGACCGTCCAGCTGATGTTCTCCTCCAGCCCGGACAACTTCCTGAACCAGGCCGGTGCGCTCAACCAGGCCGGCAGCACCCAGAAGAACCAGCTGAAGCAGCTCCAGGAGCAGCAGCGCAAGCTGGACCAGGACCGCACCGAGGCCCAGGGCAAGCTCGCCGAGCTGGAGTCCACCACCACGCAGCTGAAGGCCTCCAAGGACGAGGTCCAGAACAAGCTGAAGGCGGCCCAGGACCTGCTCAACACGCTGACCGAGCAGGAGCGCCAGGCCCTCAAGGCGGCCGAGGACAAGGCCGCCGCCGACGCCAAGGCCAAGGCGGACGCCGCCGCGAAGGCCTCCCAGCAGTCGGCCCCGGACCGCGCCTCGCGCGACAACAGCCGCAGCGACCTCGGCTCGGGCTCGACGTCCGCGCCGGTCAAGGTCGCCCCGGGCAGCTCGCACGGTGCCGCCGCACTGGCCGCCGCCGCCTCCAAGGTCGGCAGCCCGTACGTTTGGGGCGCCACCGGCCCCGGCTCCTTCGACTGCTCCGGCCTGATGGTCTGGGCGTTCAACCAGGCCGGCGTGTCGCTGCCGCGCACCTCGCAGGAGCAGGCCGGCGCCGGCACCCGGATCGGCTCGGACATCTCCCAGGCCCAGCCCGGCGACATGCTGATCTTCTACGGGGACGCCCACCACGTCGGCATCTACGCCGGTAACGGCCAGGTGCTGCACGCTCCCAAGCCGGGCGCCTCGGTCCGCTACGAGGCCGTCTCCAACATGCCGCTGGCTTCCATCGTTCGGGTCTGATCCGGACTCCGCCAGAACGCCGGCCAGGCTTTCCCGGGCCCGGTCCTCCGCCACGGAGGGCCGGGCCTGCGGCTTTTCCGGCGACTCGGTCGGATGTCCGAATAGGGGTCAAATATTCGGGCCGGGAGGGGTTTGGACTCACTTGCCCGGACTCGCTAACCTCTGCCACCGGACTCCCGCTCGACGGCCGCCCATCGGGGCGCGGCCGCGGGGCCGCGCCGCAGGACTGGAGCCGCTGCCGCCATGGCCGTGCACCGACGTTCCCAACTGCTCGCCCGTGCGCTGGTACTGACCGCGGCCGCCACCACGGCCCTGGGCGTGGCGACCGCCGGCAGCGCCCAGGCCGCCCCCGGGGCGCCGGACGCGCCCGACCGCAAGGACGTCAAGGCGCAGGTCGAGCAGCTGTACGACGAGGCCGAGCAGGCCTCGGAGAAGTACAACGCCGCCCAGGAGGCCCAGAAGCGGCTCCTCGGCGAGACCACCGTGCTGCAGGGCGAGGTCGCCGAGGGTCAGGAGCAGCTGAACGAGCTGCGCGGCGACCTGGCCACGGTGGCCGGGGCCGAGTACCGGGGCGGCGGGATGACCCAGACCGCCCAGCTGATGCTCTCCACCGACCCGGAGGGCTACCTCGCCCGGGCCCGCACCCTGGGCCAGGCCGCCGAGCGGCAGCAGGAGACGCTGCACGAGCTGGTCACCCGTCAGCGCCGGCTCGACCAGCGCCGCACCGAGACCGCGGCCAAGCTCGCCGAACTCGACCAGGCCCGCCGCTCGCTGGGCGAGAACAAGCAGCAGATCCAGCAGCGGCTGGCCAAGGCGCAGAAGCTGCTCAACAGCCTGGGCGCGGCGGAGCGGGTCCGGATGGTCGCCCAGGACGCCCGGGAGGCCGAGCAGCGCGCCACCCGGGGCACCGACCGGCTGGACCTCGGCAGCACCCCGGCCGCCTCCGAGCGCGGGGCGGCCGCGCTGGCCGCCGCCGTGCGGATGGTCGGTTCGCCGTACGTCTACGGATCCACCGGGCCCCGTGCCTTCGACTGCTCCGGTCTGATGTACTACAGCTGGCGGCAGGCCGGAGTGACCCTGCCGCGGACCTCGCAGGCCCAGGCGTACGCCGGGCAGCGGATCAGCCTCTCCGAAGCGCGACCGGGAGACCTGGTGATCTTCTACCGGGACATGCACCACGTCGGGATGTACGCCGGCGGCGGGGTGATGGTGCACGCCCCGTACCCGGGGGCCAAGGTCCGGTACGAGAGCGTCAATGCGATGCCGGTCTCGGGGGTGGTCCGGCTCTGAGCGCGACCCCGGAGCCGGTACCGATAGCACCGGCCCGCCGCACGCTGTCCCGGCGCGGTGCGCTGCTGCTGGCGGCCGGCGGGTTCGCCCAGCTGTCGCTGCCCCCGGCCGCCCCGGCGGCGCCGGCGCGGCAGCTCGCCGACCGGCGCGCCGAGGTGGCCGGGCTGCTGGGGGCCCGGGCGCGCTCGCTGCCCGAGTGGTCGGGGCTCACCGGGGCCGAGGCGTCGTACCGCAACCTGGTGCTGCCGTCGACCGCCGGCGCCGACCGGCTGACCGTGGCCGCGGAGCTGGTGGTGCGGATCGCCGGGTACGACGAGTACCCGGTGGTGTACCCGCGCCGGATCGAGCTGGTCCGGGACCAGGGCGGCTGGCGGGTCGTGCACGAGGAGGGCACCGGCGGGCCGCCGGCGCTCTGGGACCTCGGCGCCGTCCGGACCGCCGTCGGCGCCCGGTGCCTGGTGCTCGGCCTCGCCGAGGGACCCGACCCGGCGGGCCTGGTCCCGGTGGGGGACCGCGCGGTGCAGGCCGTCAGCGCGGTCTGGGGCGAGGCCTGGTCCGGTCGGCTGCTGCTCGAACTGCCCGCCACCGAGCCGCAGTTCGCCCGCCTGTTGGAGGCCGACCCGGCGGGTTGGGCGGGCCTGGCGGCGGTCACCGTGGCCGCCCCCGGTGCGCCTCTGCACACCCCGGCGGACCGGGTGGTGATCAACCCCGAGGCGTTCGGGAAGCTCAGCGACTTCGGCCGGCAGGTGGTGGTCACCCACGAGACCACCCATGTCGCGACCCGGGCCGACACCCGGGCCTGGACCCCGCTCTGGCTCTCCGAGGGCGTCGCAGACTGGACCGCGTACCGCGACTCCGGGCGCACCCCGCGGCAGATCGCCCCCGAGCTGGCCCGGGACGTCGCCGCCGGGAAGCTGCCCACCGCGCTGCCTGCCGACGCGGACTTCGCCGCGGGGGCCACCGGCATCGCCCAGGCCTACGAGCAGTCCTGGCTGGCCTGCGACCTGATCGCCCGCCGGTACGGCACCGGGCGGCTGGTCGCCTTCTACCGGGCGGTCGGCGCGGCCGACGGGCAGGGCGAGGACCGGGAGCAGCGCACCGACCGGCTGCTGCGTGCCGTCCTGGGCGTCGGACTGGCGGAGTTCACCCGGCTCTGGCTGGCCGACGTGGCGGCTTTGAAGGGCTAGCTCTCGTTAGAGGGTCTCACGAAGCCGGGTTCAGTGGCCGTTCGCCGGCCGGGCGCCCGCCGGTTGGTCGATGCCGTCCAGCAGGTCCTGCTCGTAGGCGATGCCCGGGCGCACCGGGTAGGCGGAGGCGGGCGGTAGGGCCGGCGGCTCGGAGAGCACCACGGTGGGCGGCAGCGGCGCGGCGGCGGCGCGGGTGGAGCGCCAGAGCCGGATGCCGGAGAGCACGGCGGCGGTCAGCAGCAGCAGGTTGCGCAGGCCCAGCACGGTGATCGCCAGCGGTTCGCTGTTGAGCACCTGGGTGAACAGCGTCGGGAACTCCAGCAGGGTGAGCGGGCAGGCGAGCAGGATCAGCAGCGCCACCGGCCGCTGGCTGGTGCCGCGCACGGTCAGGCAGACCGCCGCCACGCCGATCAGCCAGACCAGGTACTGCGGGCTGATCACCCGGCTGGTCACCACGAAGATCAGCAGCGCGCACAGCGCCGCGTCGTACATGGTGGCCGCGTTGCGGCGGCGGGCGGTGAAGCGCCACAGCAGCAGCCAGAGGAAGCCCAGCACGGTGCCGGCCATCATCACCTTGCTGATCACGCCGACCCACGGCCCGAGCATCTCGGGGGAGCCGTAGTTCATGGTGACCCTGCCGTTCCAGCCCCCGGCCATCCGGGCGATGTGCAGCGGCAGCGCGCCGACCGACTCGACCTCGATGCCGCGCGCCCCCTGGAAGGCCAGGAAGCCGAAGGCGCCGTTCATGCCGGCCGCGAGCAGGAAGCCCACCGAGACGGCGGTGGCCGCGGCCAGCGTCCAGGCGCGGCGGGTGCGGCGGCCGGACGGGGTGCCGATCAGGCCCAGCAGCGGCCAGATCTTGACCACGCCGCCCAGGCCCAGCAGCAGCCCGCCGACCGCCGGGCGGCGGATCAGCGCGAGCAGGCCGGCCAGGGTGAGCGCGGTGACCAGGAGGTCGAAGCGGTTGTAGATCATCGGGCCGAGCAGCGGCACGGCGACCACCCACAGCCAGGCGCCGGTCAGCGTCCGGCCCCGGCGCAGCCCGGTGCGGATCAGCAGTGCGGCCGCGGCGGCGTCGGCGATCCCGCAGATCACCCAGAACGAGGTCAGGTACGACCAGGGCAGCAGGCCCGGCAGCAGGATCACCAGCGCGGCGCCGGGCGGGTACTGCCAGGTCACGTCGTCGAACGGGAAGGTGCCGGTCTGCAGCACGCCGTACCAGGCGTGGTAGATCATCCAGACGTCGGCGGTGACGTCGCCGCCGGGGGCCTTCAGCACGCCGGTCATCAGCAGCACCAGCAGGGTGCGGGTGGCCACCCAGGTCGCCCCGAGGGCGGCGAGCGCCCCGAGCGGGCGGCCGAGGCGGCCGCGCGAAGAACCGGACTCGGTGGCCGGGGCCAACTCCACTGCGCTCCTCGTTCGTCTCGACGTCCTCACCGGAGGCGTCGTACGGACGGACGCCCGGGCCGCCGTGTCCGCGGCCTAGGTACTAGGACTGACCCGGGGGTCAAACGGTTGCCGTACGCGGTTCCGTTCCCGGCGGGTCATGGTGTTGACCTATCGTACGGATCACCCAGCGGTACACCGAGCACCCCCCGACCGAGCGAGCCGTGGCCTGATGCACAGAACCTTGATCGTCACCAATGACTTCCCGCCCCGCCCGGGAGGCATCCAGGCCTTCGTGCACAACATGGCGGTCCGTCAGCCCCCCGGGAGCATCGTGGTCTACGCCTCGACCTGGCGGGACGGCTCGGAGGTGCGGCGCTTCGACGCCGAGCAGTCGTTCCCGGTGATCCGGGACCGGACGAAGGTGATGGTTCCCACACCGCGGGTGACCCGGCGGGCCGCCGAGATCCTGCGGGCGGAGCGGTGCGACTCGGTCTGGTTCGGCGCGGCCGCCCCGCTCGGCCTGATGGCGCCCGCGCTGCGCCGGGCCGGGGCCGGGCGGCTGCTCGGCATGACCCACGGACACGAGGCCGCCTGGGCCCAGCTGCCCGGCTCCCGGCAGCTGCTGCGGCGGATCGGCGCGGGCACCGACGTGCTGACGTACCTGGGGGAGTACACCCGCTCGCGGATCGCCGCCGCGGTCGGGCCGCAGGCCGCGGCCCGGATGGTGCAGCTGCCGCCGGGCGTGGACGAGACGACCTTCCACCCCGGCTCCGGCGGTGCGGAGGTGCGCCGCCGGTTGGGGCTGGCGGACCGGCCGGTGGTGGTCTGCGTCTCCCGGCTGGTGCCGCGCAAGGGCCAGGACACCCTGATCGAGGCGATGCCGCAGATCCTGGCGGACGTGCCGGACGCGGTGCTGCTGATCGTCGGCGGCGGGCCGTACCGGGCGGACCTGGAGAAGCTCGCCGACGCCAAGGGCGTCCGGGCCTCGGTGCGCTTCACCGGCTCGGTGCCCTGGGAGGAGCTGCCCGCCCACTACGGGGCCGGGGACGTCTTCGCGATGCCCTGCCGGACCAGGCGCGGCGGGCTCGACGTGGAGGGGCTGGGGATCGTCTACCTGGAGGCCTCGGCGACCGGCCTGCCGGTGGTCGCGGGGGACTCCGGCGGGGCGCCGGACGCGGTGCTGGAGGGCGAGACCGGGTACGTGGTGCCGGGCGGCTCGGCCGGGGCGGCCGCGGAGCGGATCGTCCGGCTGCTCCGGGACGAGGAGCTGAGGCGGCGGCTCGGCGAGGCCGGGCGGCGCTGGGTGGAGCGCTCCTGGCGCTGGGACCTGCTGGCCGGGCGGCTGACCTCGCTGCTGGCGGGCTAGGTGTTCTGTCCCGTGAGGTTGGGGACGCGGGTGGCGGGTGGCTTGCCTGCGAGTGCGGTGTGTCCGCGGTGGTGATTGTAGGTGTGGAGCCATGCG
>NZ_JBEOSV010000040.1:0-1400 GCF_040303245.1 Kitasatospora sp. NPDC096077
CGTTGAGCAACGAGAGCCTGGCCAACCTGCTCAAGGAGGAGCGGCGTTTCGCCCCGCCGGCAGAGCTCGCCGCAGCCGCCAACGTCACCGCGGCCGCGTACGCGCAGGCCTCCGAGGACCGCCTGGGCTTCTGGGCCGAGCAGGCCCGCCGCCTGGACTGGGCGGTCGAGCCGACCCAGACCCTCGACTGGTCCAACCCGCCCTTCGCCAAGTGGTTCGCCGACGGCAAGCTCAACGTGGCCTACAACTGCGTCGACCGCCACGTCGAGAACGGCCTCGGCGACCGCGTCGCCATCCACTTCGAGGGCGAGCCCGGCGACAGCCGCTCGATCACCTACGCCCAGCTCAAGGACGAGGTCTCCCAGGCCGCCAACGCCCTGCTGGAGCTCGGCGTCCGCAAGGGCGACCGGATCGCCGTCTACCTCCCGATGATCGCCGAGGCCGTCGTCGCGATGCTCGCCTGCGCCCGCATCGGCGCCACCCACTCCGTCGTCTTCGGCGGCTTCTCCGCCGACGCCGTCGCCTCCCGCATCCAGGACGCCCAGGCCAAACTCGTCATCACCGCCGACGGCGGCTACCGCCGCGGCAAGCCCTCCGCCCTCAAGCCCGCCATCGACGAGGCCCTCACCAAGGTCGAGGGCGTCGAACACGTCCTGGTCATCCGCCGCACCGGCCAGGACGTCGCCTGGACCCAGGGCCGCGACGTCTGGTGGCACGAGATCACCGCGCGCCAGTCCACCGAGCACACCCCCGAGGCGCACGACGCCGAGCACCCGCTGTTCATCCTCTACACCTCCGGCACCACCGGTAAGCCCAAGGGCATCCTGCACACCTCGGGCGGCTACCTCACCCAGGCCAGCTACACCCACCACGCGGTCTTCGACCTCAAGCCCGCCACCGACGTCTACTGGTGCACCGCCGACATCGGCTGGGTCACCGGCCACTCCTACATCGTCTACGGCCCGCTCTCCAACGGCGCCACCCAGGTCATCTACGAGGGCACCCCCGACACCCCCCACCAGGGCCGGTTCTGGGAGATCGTCCAGAAGTACGGCGTCACCATCCTCTACACCGCCCCCACCGCGATCCGCACCTTCATGAAGTGGGGCGACGACATCCCCGCGAAGTTCGACCTGTCCTCCCTGCGGGTGCTGGGCAGCGTCGGCGAGCCGATCAACCCCGAGGCGTGGATCTGGTACCGCGAGCACATCGGCGCCGGCACCTGCCCCATCGTCGACACCTGGTGGCAGACCGAGACCGGCGCCATGATGATCAGCCCCCTGCCCGGCGTCACCGAGACCAAGCCCGGCTCCGCCCAGCGCGCCCTGCCCGGCATCGCCGCCACCGTCGTCGACGACGAGGCCAACGAGGTCCCCAACGGCTCCGGCGGCTACCTCGTG
>NZ_JBEOSV010000040.1:1496-14944 GCF_040303245.1 Kitasatospora sp. NPDC096077
AAGCCCGGCTCCGCCCAGCGCGCCCTGCCCGGCATCGCCGCCACCGTCGTCGACGACGAGGCCAACGAGGTCCCCAACGGCTCCGGCGGCTACCTCGTGCTCACCGAGCCGTGGCCGTCCATGCTCCGCACCATCTGGGGCGACGACCAGCGCTACATCGACACCTACTGGTCCCGCTTCCCCGGCCGCTACTTCGCCGGCGACGGCGCCAAGAAGGACGAGGACGGCGACATCTGGCTCCTCGGCCGCGTCGACGACGTCATGCTCGTCTCCGGCCACAACATCTCCACCACCGAGGTCGAATCCGCCCTCGTCGGCCACCCCGCCGTCGCCGAGTCCGCCGTCGTCGGCGCCGCCGACCCCACCACCGGCCAGGCCATCGTCGCCTTCGTCATCCTGCGCGGCGGCACCACCGAAACCCCCGAACTCGTCGACGAACTGCGCACCCACGTCGGCCGCACCCTCGGCCCCATCGCCAAGCCCAAGCAGATCAAGGTCGTCGGCGAACTCCCCAAGACCCGCTCCGGCAAGATCATGCGCCGCCTCCTGCGCGACATCGCCGAAGGCCGCGAAGTCGGCGACACCACCACCCTGACGGATGCCGCCGTGATGGCCTCCATCCAGGCCCAGTTGACCGACGGTCCGACCGCGGGCTGAGCCCGTCCCGTCCGCGCCACGGGCCGCCCACCGGTTCCCTCCGGTCGGCGGCCCGTGCGTGTACGCCCTCCACCACCAGCGAACTCCCCTGAGGACCGACCGAGTTGTCGTACCGGCCCGCCCGCGTCGCCGCCAAGGCCACCGCCGCGCTCGCCCTGCTCCCCTGCCTCCTGACCGCCGCCTGCCAGGACGACCGGGCCGGGGCTGACCACTCCCACCCGCAGCCCGTCCCCCCGGCGCTCAGCGGGCTCGGAACCCTGACGGCCGGGTCGTCCGGGCTGCGGATGACGGCGTTCGGCACGGACTCCTCGCACGCCCCCGACGGGGCCGCGGTGACGGCCATGCCGGCGACCGCCGAGGAGGGTCAGGAATGGCTCGTCCGACCCACCGCCGGCCCCGAACTCGTGCTCCAGTCACCGCTGTTGAGCAGCGGTGAGGACCGGACCGGCCCGCTGGTGCTCACCGCGGACCCGGACGGCTCGGTCTACCTCGCCGCCGAACGGCCCGGCAGCGCGCCGGAGGCCGCCGCCCCGGACCAGTCCTGGACCTTCGAGGACCTCGCCGTCGCCCCGACCCGGTGGACCGCCCCGGACGGACGGTCCGCCACCCGGCTGAGGATCCACGCCCACGGCGGCGGCTGCCTGGTCGACCGGGGGTACGGCGAGCGCCTCGCCCTCGGCGGCTGCGAGGACCCCGCGGCCTGGTGGACCGCCGAGGGCCTGTCAGGACCGGGAGGAGACGACAGGCCGACGCTGTGACGAAACGGTCATCTTCCGGGAGAGGCGAGCTGATACCGGCTTCCTAACGTGGCGGCTCCTTGATGTCGTTCTGAGGAGTTGTGGTGGTCACCGAGCCGGTGGTGGAGCGGGAGTCGCGGCGTCGACGCACGGAGCGCGAGCGGGCCCGGACAGGGTCCGGGGGGCGACTGGCAGCGATCGACGTGCTGCGGGCGCTGGCGATCCTCGGGATGGTGTGGATGCACTTCGTGCCGACGGGCTGGCTGGAGCCGACGCCGCGGGGCCATGCCTGGCCCGGGGTGCTGGAGTGGCTGAACGGGTTCCTGGACACCCGGGCCCGCAGTGTGTTCTTCCTGTTGGCGGGGGTTTCGGTCGCGCTGATGACCGGCGGCTGCCGGCCGTACGCCGGGCCCTCGATGCGCGGGGCCCGGGGTCGGATCGCCGTCCGGGCCGGGGTGCTCCTGCTGCTGGGACTCTGTCTTGAGCAGGTGTCGGGCGTGGGGAACATCATCACCGCCTACACCGGGTGGCTGCTGTTCCTGCTGCCGTGGACACGGGTGCGGGCGAGGTGGCTGTTCGCGGCGGCCGGAGTGTTCGCGGTGGCGGCACCGGTGTTCCAGATCCTCCGCGCGAACCGGGGCCAGGACTGGTCCTTCCTGCCGCCGGTCGGGCCGGGTGCGCCCGAACTGCCGCAGGGCCTGGCGGTATTGGTGCATCCCGGGGACTGGCTCGCGGTGTTCCAGTCGTACGTGTTCAACGTGGACACGTTCTACGCGCTGCCGCTGCTGCTGGCGGGTCTGGCGATCGGCCGTCTGGACCTGGGCGACCGACTGGTGCGGGTGCGCATGACGATCACGGGCGCGGGCGTCGCGGTCGGCGGCTGGCTGGCGTCCTGGCTGCTGCTCGGCCCGCTCGGGACCGGCGCGGCGATCGACCGCTTCCAGGCGGCGCTGATGGCCCCGCCTCCGCCCCCGCCGGTGCCGGCCGCGGCGGACGGCGTGCTGCCGGACGCACCCCCGGTGATGCCCGAGCTGCCGCCGATGCCGAAGGTGCCGTGGGCCGAGCTGTGGGCGATGTCCAAGCCGGGTCCGGCCATCGCGGAGTACAGCACGCTGCAGGTCCTCTGGATGGTCGGCGTGTCACTGGCCCTGCTCGGCGGCCTCCTCCTGCTGACCGAACGGGCCCACTGGGAGCGGGCACTGCGGCCGCTCGCGGCGATGGGCTCGATGGCGATGACCTGGTACTTCGTCCAGGACGTGATCACCAACCACTTCCTCGGCCAGGACCCGGGCGGCTTCGGCCGCGCACCGCAGTCCCTGGTCCCGTACGCGCTGTTCGCCGCGGCCGCCCTGACCGGCTCGGCATTGTGGCGGCGATTCTTCCGCCGCGGGCCGCTGGAGGCCCTGGTCCACCGCACGACGACGGCCGTGGCACCCCGCCGCCGGGGGTGACCCGCCCACCGGGCGGGCCCGGCACGCCGATCACGGCGCGCCGGGCCCGCCCGTGGCGCCGGTAGTGGCGCGCGGAGCGGGCGCGGCTGCCGCAGCCGAGCCGCCCCGCCGATCAGACACCCTGACCGACGGCGACCTGGCCTTCATCCGCCGGGCCGACACCCTCCTGATCGGCACCACCCACCCCACCCGCGGCAACGACGCCTCGCACCGCGGCGGCCCGCCCGGGTTCGTCCGGGTCGAGGCCGGAAGGCTGTGGTGGCCCGACTACCCGGGCAACAACCTGTTCAACACCCTCGGCAACCTCCGGACCGACCCCACCGCCGCCCTGCTCTTCTGCGACTTCGCCACCGGGCGCACCCTGCACCTGTCCGGCCACGCCGAGGTCGAGTGGACCCGGCCGGGAGCCCCCGGCGACGACGGCCGCACCGGCCGCCGGGTCCACTTCACCCCCCGTCAGGCCGTGGCGGGCGGACTGCTCCCGCTCCGGGCGGACACGGTCGCGGCCGCCCCGGGCAACCCACCGCTGACCCACCGCACCACCGACCACGCCTGATCGGAGCCGTCGACAGGGCCGACCACCGTCCGCATGGCGAAAATCGTACGTTCACCATTCGTTCATATGGACGTCACTCGCTAGAGTCATATGAATGCCTGACTATCGCACTCTACTCGGCACCGTCGCCGCCACACTGCGCGAGGCGGGCCTCCCCCTCGCCGATGACACCGCCGGCACGGGCGGCGCGAAGGTCGCCTGTCGGCCCAACGGCGTCACGGTCTCCTGGCAGCCCAGCTCCGGAGACGTCGCGGCCGAACAGCCCGACACCGGATCCGCGGGCTCCACCCGCACCCACGGCGCGGCCGCCGTGCACTCGTCGCGCTTCCAGTTCACCCTCCGCGTCGCGGCGCTGCTGGCCGACATCGGCTACCTCAGCGAGCACCTCGGGGACCGGGTCCTGATCAGCGGCCACGACGTCCGCTGAGAAGCCTCAGGCCTTCGGCCAGTTGCGCAGCAGGGCGTCGAGGGCGTCCAGGATCCGCGCCCAGGTCTGTTCCGTGGTCCGCGGGGTGTGCTGGAAGCTACCTCCCCGCTCCAGGGTCACGTAGCCGTGGAAGGTGCTGCCGAGCAGCCGGACGGCGTCGGTCTCGTCGGGTTCGGTGAGGTCGTAACCGCGCAGGATCGCGCGGGTCATCTGCGAGTGCCGGACGGCGGCGCTGCCCAGCGCCGTCTCGTAGTCGAGTTCCAGCTGCGCGGCGGCGTAACGGCCGGGATGCTCGCGGGCGTAGTCGCGGTAGGCGTTGGCGAAGGCGGCCAGGGCGTCCTTGCCGGCCCGTCCGGCCAGGGCGGCGGCGACCCGGTCGGCGAGCTCCTCCAGGGCGAGCAGGGCGATCCTGGTCTTGAGGTCCCGGGAGTTCTTGACGTGCGAGTACAGGCTCGCGTCCTTGACGCCGAAGTGCCGCGCCAGCGCCGAGACGGTGACCTTGTCGAAGCCGACCTCGTCGGCCAGTTCGGCACCCGCCCGGGTGAGTCGTTCCGCGTTCAGTCCTACGCGTGCCATGCCCTGCCCTTCGGTCGTCTGGGACAACTATACATTTGCCTAATACTCCTAGGTAATTTACGTTGCTCCCTATGAAGCCACTGACCGAACCCCAGATCCGCGCCGCCTTCGTGAACTGCAGCAAGGGCGAGGCCAAGCGCCTGCACATCCCCCGCGACCTCGCCGAACAGCCCTGGGACGACCTGGACTTCCTCGGCTGGCGGGATCCGCAGGCCCCCGACCGCGGCTACCTCGCCGCCGACCTGGACGGCCGTACGGTGGCGGTCGCCCTGCGCTCCTCCGGCGCCGCCTCCTGGCAGGCCCGACGCAGCATCTGCTCGCTCTGCGTCACCACCCACACCGGGGGCGTCTCGCTGCTGGTCGCCCCGCTGGCCGGGAAGGCGGGCAAGCAGGGCAACTCCGTCGGCGCGTACATGTGCGCCGACCTCGCCTGCTCGCTCTATGTACGTGGCAAGCGCGAGGTCGGCACCCGGCTGCACGAGTCGCTGACCGTCGAGGAGAAGATCCGGCGCACCGTGGCCAACCTGGCCGCCTTCGTCGCCAAGGTCACCGCGTGACGCCCTCGCCGGGCCCCGAGGCCGCGCCCCGCCTGCCGAACACCTGAGGCCGGGTGTCCGGCAGGCATCGGGCCGCATCGACCGACGGTCGCGCCGGAGCAGCCGCCGGACCCTATCCCGGTCGACCTGCGGTCAGCCGACCCCCCGCAGGACGCAGAGGGTCCCCTGTGGGGCGTGAAAGGCCTGCCGCACCTCCCAGGTGCCGCTCTGCCCCGGCTTGACATCGACGGCGGTCTCGCCGACGGCGAGCACCGTGGCCGAGTGCGAGGTGAAGTGGATGGCGATCCGGTACTTCGCGTCCTGACCGCCGGGGTTGAGCGCGGTGCCGGCGGCCCGCCAGCCGTCCTTGGTCGCCTCGCAGGCGGTGATGGTGACCTGCTTGCGCTTCTCCGTGTCGTTGGCGACGGACGAGGGCGGCGGAAGCGTCGGCTGCTCGGCCGGGACGAACTCATCGGCGCCCGCCGTGGCCGTCGCGCCCTTGTCGGGCGAGGCCGCGGTGCTCTGCCGGTCCTGACTACCGCCCCCGGCACCACTGCAGGCGGGCAGCGGGGCGAGGGTGAGCAGAGCGATTCCGAGAGCGGCAACCGCTCGGGCCCTGTACTTCGTTTCGCGCATCTCTTCTTCTTCCTTCAGCTGTGGGCGGCGCGGAGACCGTCGCTCCGGCGACGCCGCGGCGGAACGGGCCTGTCGTACCGTGTCGACCCGGTACTCGCGGCCCGGCCGTCCCCGTGGTGACCGAGGTTCACCCGTTCGGCCGCCGACTTCCGCACCGTCCGCCGCCGGTCGGGCCCAGCGGAGGCATCGGCGAGCGGGCGACGAAAGGCGGCGGTCCCCGGAGCTCGGGCTCCGGGGACCGCCGCCGGTCAAGCGCTCGTGCTAGCCGCGTCGACGGATCCGACGCGTCATGAGCGCCAGCCCGCCGCCCAGGAGCAGGAGGCCCCCGGCCAGGCCGGCGAGCCGGGTGTCGGCCCCGGTGCTCGGCAGGTGCCCGTGCGTCTTCTTCGCCGTCACCGTGGCGCTGGACGGCGGGGAGGTCACCGGCGGACCGGACGGCGGAGTACCCGTCGCCGTCGCCGTGTTCGTGACCTTCCCGCTGTTCAGATCACCCTGGGTGACCTTGTAGTCGGCCGTGCAGGTGACCGACCCGCCCGGGGCGAGCGAAGCCGCACCCGCCGGACACATCACCACCGGTGCGGTACCGGTGCCCGAGAACGCCGTCTCGTTCACCGTCACGTTCGTCAACGTCACGTTCCCGGTGTTCGTCACCAGGAAGCTGTAGTCGACGGTCTGGCCGACAGCGGTGACCGTCGTCGGCGAGGCCGACTTCTCCACGGTGAGCGCAGGGGCCGGGGTCTTCGGGACGGTGGTCGAGGAGGGCGGGGAGGTCACCGGCGGACCGGACGGCGGAGTACCCGTCGCCGTCGCCGTGTTGGTGACCTTCCCGCTGTCGATGTCGGCCTGGGTGACGGTGTAAGTGGCCGTGCAGGTGACCGACGCCCCCGGCGCCAGCGAGGCCGCACCCGCAGGGCAGGAGACGACCGGCGCAGTACCGGTACCGGAGAACGCGGTGTCATTGACCGTGACATTGGTGAGGGTGACGTTCCCGGTGTTCGTCACCAGCAACGAATAGTGCAGCGCCTGGCCCGCCGCCGTCAGCTCCGTCGCGTCCACCGACTTCACGACGGTGAGCGCCGGTGCCGGCGTGGCCGTCACGGTCGTGCTGGACGGCGGGGAGGTCACCGGCGGACCGGACGGCGGAGTACCCGTCGCCGTCGCCGTGTTGGTGATGCTCCCGGCGTTGATGTCCGCCTGGGTGACGGTGTAAGTGGCCGTGCAGGTGACCGACGCCCCCGGCGCGAGCGAAGCCGCACCGGCCGGACAGGAGATCGCCGGCGGGGTCCCGGTACCCGAGAACGCCGTCTCGGTCACCGTGATGTTGGTGAGGGTGACGTTCCCGGTGTTGGTTGCCAAGTAGCTGTAGGTCACCACCTGCCCGACCGCCGAAACCGTCGTCGGCGACGCCGACTTCACGATCGTCAGTGCCGGCTCAGGCGTGTTCGGAACGCTGGTCGAGGAGGGCGGGGAGGTGACCGGCGGACCGGACGGCGGAGTACCCGTCGCCGTCGCCGTGTTGGTGACCTTCCCGCTGTCGATGTCCGCCTGGGTGACCGTGTAACTCGCCGTGCACGTCACCGACGCACCAGGCGCCAGCGAGGCCGCACCCGCCGGGCAGGAGACGACCGGCGCAGTACCGGTGCCCGAGAACGCCGTCTCGGTCACCGTCACATTGGTCAACGTCACGTTCCCGGTGTTGGTCACCAGGAACGAGTAGTGCAGCACCTGGCCCACTGCCGTCAGTTCCGTCGCGTCCACCGACTTCACCAGGGTGAGCGCAGGGGCCGGCGTGGCGGTCACGGTGGCGCTCGACGGCGGCGACGTCACCGGCGGACCGGACGGCGGAGTACCCGTCGCCGTCGCCGTGTTGGTGATGCTCCCCGCGTTGATGTCCGCCTGCGTCACGGTGTAACTCGCCGTACAGGTCACCGACGCACCAGGCGCCAACGAAGCCGCACCCGCCGGACAGGAAACGGCCGGCGGGGTCCCGGTGCCCGAGAATGCCGTCTCGTTCACCGTCACGTTCGTCAACGTCACATTCCCCGTGTTCGTCACCAGGAACGAATAGTCAACCGTCTGCCCCGCAGCCGAAACCGTCGTCGGAGAAGCCGACTTCACAATCGTCAATGCCGGATTCGCCGTCGCCGTCACGGTGGCGCTCGACGGCGGAGACGTGACCGGCGGACCCGACGGCGGAGTACCCGTCGCCGTCGCCGTGTTCGTGACGCTCCCCGCGTTGATGTCCGCCTGGGTGACGGTATAGGTGGCCGTACAGGTCACCGACGCCCCCGGCGCGAGCGAAGCCGCACCGGCCGGACAGGAGATGACCGGCGCAGTACCGGTACCCGAGAACGCCGTCTCCGTCACCGTGACGTTGGTGAGGGTGACATTCCCCGTGTTCGTCACCAGGAAGCCGTAGTCAACCGTCTGCCCGACCGCCGAAACCGTCGTCGGCGACGCCGACTTCACAATCGTCAATGCCGGATTCGCCGTCGCCGTCACGGTGGCGCTCGACGGCGGAGACGTGACCGGCGGACCGGACGGTGGAGTACCCGTCGCCGTCGCCGTGTTGGTGATGCTCCCCGCGTTGATGTCGGCCTGGGTGACGGTGTAGCTCGCCGTGCAGGTGACCGACGCACCAGGCGCCAACGAAGCCGCACCGGCCGGACAGGAGATGACCGGCGCAGTACCGGTACCCGAGAACGCCGTCTCGGCCACCGTGACGTTGGTGAGGGTGACATTCCCGGTGTTCGTCACCAGGAAGCCGTAGTCAACCGTCTGCCCGACCGCCGAAACCGTCGTCGGCGACGCCGACTTCACAATCGTGATCGCCGGATTCGCCGTCGCCGTCACGGTGGCACTGGAGGGCGGAGACGTGACCGGCGGACCCGACGGCGGAGTACCCGTCGCCGTCGCCGTGTTCGTGATACTCCCCGCGTTGATATCCGCCTGCGTCACCGCGTACGTAGCCGTACAGGTCACCGACGCACCAGGCGCCAACGAAGCCGCACCCGCCGGACAGGAAACGGCCGGCGGCGTGCCGGTGCCCGAGAACGCCGTCTCGTTCACCGTCACGTTCGTCAACGTCACATTCCCCGTGTTCGTCACCAGGAACGAATAGTCAACCGTCTGCCCCGCAGCCGAAACCGTCGTCGGGGAAGCCGACTTCACAATCGTCAATGCCGGATTCGCCGTCGCCGTCACGGTGGCGCTCGACGGCGGAGACGTGACCGGCGGACCCGACGGCGGAGTACCCGTCGCCGTCGCCGTGTTCGTGACGCTCCCCGCGTTGATGTCCGCCTGCGTCACCGCGTACGTAGCCGTACAGGTCACCGACGCACCAGGCGCCAACGAAGCCGCACCCGCCGGACACGTCACCACCGGCGCAGTACCGGTACCCGAGAACGCCGTCTCCGTCACCGTGACGTTGGTGAGGGTGACATTCCCCGTGTTCGTCACCAGGAAGCCGTAGTCAACCGTCTGCCCGACCGCCGAAACCGTCGTCGGCGACGCCGACTTCACGATCGTGATCGCCGGATTCGCCGTCGCCGTCACGGTGGCACTGGACGGCGGAGACGTCACCGGCGGACCCGACGGCGGATTACCCGTCGCCGTCGCCGTGTTCGTGATACTCCCCGCGTTGATATCCGCCTGCGTCACCGCGTACGTAGCCGTACAGGTCACCGACGCACCAGGCGCCAACGAAGCCGCACCCGCCGGACACGTCACCACCGGCGCAGTACCGGTACCCGAGAACGCCGTCTCCGTCACCGCCACATTGGTCAACGTCACGTTCCCGGTATTCGTCACCAGGAACGAGTAGTCGACCGTCTGCCCGACCGCCGAAACCGTCGTCGGAGAAGCCGACTTCAGAATCGTCAACGCGGGCGTGGCGGGGATCGGGGTGTTCGTGAAGGTGCAGAGCACCATCGGGCTGTTCTTGTCCTCCACCGTCGGTGGGAAGGGAAGGTTGAAGGTGTTCACCCCGCTGCCCGAGGCGACCGGAGCGTTGCCGTTGGCCGTGTCGACGCAGTCGTAGGTGGTGGTGTAGTTGGAGAGGCTGCCGGAGGCCGCCGTCTCGGTGAGGGTGTAGGTGGTGTTGGACAGTGCGATGACCGGGCCGGCCGGGGGCGACTGGACGCCCGTGCTGGTGCCGGTGGTGGTGGCGGTGTTGCCCTGGGTGATGCCGCCGCCGGTGATCGCCAGGGTGAACTGGTCGTTGGACGAGGTGGACTGGGCGAACCGGCCGACGATGTTCTTCTGCAGGGTCAGGGTCGGGTTGGTGGAGCAGGCGCCGAGGTCCACGGAGAGGAAGGCGTTGTTGGAGTACGGCGTGGGACCGGCCGTGACCGCTCCGGTGTTCGGGTTGAGCTGCTCCAGGTAGGTGGTGCTCCCCGAGGCGAACTCGATGTAGAGGTTGCCGGCGTTGTCGAAGGCGGCGCCGTTGAAGGAGTTGCCCCCGGGGTTGGAGAGGGTGCTCAGCTGCGTACTGGTCAGGGGCACGCCGGTGGCCGATCCCGTGGTGGGGATCGGCCCGGCGATGCGGCCGATGGCGGCACCGGTACCGACGGAGGAGAGGGTGTAGAGGTTGCCGGCCGCGTCGAAGGTGATGTCGCCGTTGGGGCCGCCGGCTGCGACGACCGGCAGGTTGTAGGTGGCGATCACGCCGGGGATCGCGGTGTTGGTGGTGGTGTTGAACCCGTAGAGAGTGGCCACGCCGGCCGTGGTCGCGGTACCGCTGGCGAAGCTGGCGTAGTAGAAGATGCCGTTGGCCGGGTTGACCGCGCCGGCGACGAAGGAGTCACTGGTGGAGCCGGCGGATCCGGTGTAGACGGTCCAGTTGCCGGTGGCCGCGTTGTACCCGTACACGTTGACGGAACCGTTCACCGTCGGCGTCTGGTCGACCACGTACGCAGCGGTGCCACCGTCCGTGACGCCGAGGGCGTTGGCGAAGCCGGACCCGGCGGGGAGCGTGCTCACCGTGGTGGCGGTCACGGTGGAGCCGCCGACGGTGCCGCTGGCCAGGGCGAGCAGAGTGCCGGTGCCGGCGCGCGAGGAGCCGCGCTGGATGGCGTAGATGATGTTGCCGCTGCAGTCCAGCAGACCGGGCGCCCGGCGGGCCGGTGCCGTGGCTGACGGGGACGCAGGGCTGCTCGTGGCAGACGGCACAGCCGCCGGGGACGGTGCGGCAGTCGGGGACGGGGCCTGCGAGGCGTTGTTCTGCTCGGGGGCGGCCTTCGCGGGGGCGGCGTCCGGGGTCTGCCATTCCAGCACCACGAGGCCGTTGCCGCCGTCGCGTCCGTCCCGGTCGCCGGGCTTCCGGACGTCGGCGGTGCGGCCCGTGCCGCTCGCTTCGCCCGGGTTGACCGAGGGGGCGGCGTGGGCGGCGCTACCGTCACCGGGGAGCCCGGCGGACGTCGTGGACGGCGCGAGGCCACCGAAGCCGGCCCCGGCGACGTACTGGCGCTCGGTCACATGGGACGCGAGGCCGGTCGGCGCGTCGCCGCCGGATCCGACGGCCGCGCCGGTCGCGCTCGGGGAGCTGCCGCCGTCGGCCGTCAGGAGGGTGTGGGCGGAGGCGTGCGGATCGTCGGACAGCACGCTGGAGGCTTCGCCGTTGCGGGCCGCACGCGCCGCCGGGGAGAGCGGGTCGTCGGACCGGGCCCGCCCGCCGTGGCCCGGGACCACGGTCAGCCGCTGTCCCGGTGTGACGTCCAGCAGTGCGGTGGCGAAGGCGCCGGCGGCGCCCGGCCGGCCCCGGTGGTCGCCGCCGGCCGCGTCCGAGGGGCCGTCGGCTTCGGCGGCCGCACCCGCGCCCCAGGCCTTCGCCCGGAGGGAGGAGACGCCGGGCGGAACGGTGAAGTCCTGGTTGCCGCCGGTGTAGGTGAAGGAGAGGCAGTCGGTGAAGCCCTGGTCCGGCGGGCAGGCCTGGGCGGCGTGCGCGGCGGGAGCGGCCATCAGCGGAACGAGCGGCAGCGGTGCCAGCAGCAGCACGGCCGACAGCACTCCGGACCAGCCACGCCGCTTCGGAGCGGCGTTGTTCGACGGTCGGGCCGGGGCGGTACTGCCCCGTGGTCCGAAGGCCGGGGTCCAGCCCCGGCGACGTCGGGCTTCAGGCATCGAGGACTCTCCAGGGTGTGCACAGGACTCTGGATGACGGCGTAAATACGCCATAGCGTGATGAACTGACTATGGTGTCTCCGCCATCCGGGTCGGCCCGGCACGCTGGTGATGTCATCCCTGTGGCCCAGACGAACGGGCTGACCACCCCACAGTTCGCGCAACGCCCCCGGGCGCAGAAGGAGCGCCGCCCGGCGTGGCCCCGTCGACCCGGGGCGGGCCCGGTCAGCGCTGGGCGCGGCGGAAGTCGCCCGGGGTACCGCCGGTCTCCCGGGCGAAGAACTTGCCGAAGTTGGTGGCCTCGGTGAAGCCGAGCGCCCGGCCTACGGCGGCGACGGGCAGGTCGGTGTGGGCGAGCAGCCGCTGCGCCTGGAGGACGACCCGGGCGTCGACGAGCTGCTTGGCGCTGCGGCCGGTGGCGGCCAGGCAGGCCCGGGTCAGGGTGCGCGAGGAGTATCCGAGCCGTGCGGCGTACTCCTCCACCGCGCGGGTGGTGGCGAAGGAGCGTTCCAGCTCCCGCCGGAAGGCCGGGTACACGCCCGTGCCCGGGGCCGCCGCGCCGGGTCGCCCGGTGGGGTCCGGCAGCCGGGCCGTCCGGATGAGGAGCGCGCCGAGGAGCTGGCGCAGCAGCGCGCCGGTCAGGTCGACGTCCGAACGGGCGGATGCGGGCGCGTCCGTGGACCGGGGCCGCGCGTCCCGCAGCGATCGGTACTCGACCTCCAGCTCCGTCACCGCCCGCTCGAAGGCGTCGAGTTCGGACGGTGACAGCCGCCAGGCGACGGGGCCGAAGCCGTCCAGCACCTCACGCGTCGCGGGCAACGGCGGCGGGTAGTCGGCGGTGAACAGCAGCAGGACGGCGTCGAGGTCCGCCGGGCGGCCGTCCGGGCCGAACGGGAGCCGCTGTACCTGGCCGGGGCTCAGGTGCAGCAGGGTGCCGCGGGCGCAGGGGTGGAGGACGAAATCGACCATCGCGGTACCGGTGCCGCCACGGACCAGCAGCAGCTGGTGGAAGTCGAGACGGCTCGGGCGCCGGGCGACCGAGCGCTTCAGCCGTGCCTTCAGCACCTCGAAGGGCAGCACCTCCAGGCCGGTGTGCCGCGCGTCGGGGTTGTCGTAGGCGATGTCGATGACGTCGGGCTGTCCAGTTTCGACCATGTCGGGTCGAGACTCTACCTCGTCTTGGGGGCGGCCCCCGGGGGATCGTGGAGCCACGGCCGAGCGGCGCACCGGAGAACCCGGCGTCACGTCGGAAGGCCGTCAACTCCGTTACCGAAGTGAGGATCCCTGCCCATGTCCCCCGTCGTCACCGACCCCGCCGAGCTGCCGATGCTGTTCCAGGACGCCCTGAATTCCGGCGACGTCGACGCGCTGCTGGCCCTGTTCGCCCCCGGCGCGGGCATGCGGACCGTGTCCGGCGCGCACCTCACCGGCCCGGACGCCCTCCGCGCCGAACTCGCCGGAACGGTGGCCGCCCACGGCAGGCTCACCAACCGCTCGCGCCACGCCCTGGTCGCCGCGGACACCGCCCTCCTGGTCACCGACTGGACCCTGGAGGTCGACGCTCCCGACGGCACCCGGATCGCCCCGACCGGCACCACCGCCAACATCGCCCGCCGACTGCCCGACGGCGGCTGGCGCTTCCTGCTCCTCAACCCCCTCGGCACCGCCTGAACCCACGGCAAGGCGGCCGGACACCTCCGGGTGGTGGGGCGCCCGGGGGTGCGGGCCGACACCCCCGGGCGGGGGGGGTGC
>NZ_JBEOSV010000040.1:14954-19516 GCF_040303245.1 Kitasatospora sp. NPDC096077
CTTAAGGAATCGGCCGACATTCCGGTCGGCCGCGGGCCGCCCCGGGGCGGGGGTTTGCCAGGGCAAGTTGAACGCGGGCGGGGGGGGGGCCCCGCCCCCGGGGGGGGGCCCGCCCGCCTTGCGTACCGGCCGTACCAGCCGGGCCGGTCGGTCAGCGGGTCGAGCGGCGGCGGGCGATCCGGGTGAGCGCCGCGCCGGTCAGCAGCGCGGCGGCTCCCGCGGCTCCGACCAGGGCGACGGCCCGGTCGTGGGAGCCGGTCGCCGCAAGCTCAGCCGGGACCGCACCAGCACCGCCGAAGCCCGCGGCCTCGCGGATCAGCTGGGCGACGACATCGGGGTGGGACATCATCGCCACGTGCGAGGAGTCGATCTCGACGGTGTGCGCCTTGGCGCGCTTCGCCTCGAAGCGTTCCAGCTCGGGGGCGATGGCCTTGTCCTGCCGGGAGACCAGGAACCAGGACGGGATGTCGTGCCAGGCCGCGGCAGTGAGCTTCTCGCCGAACCAGGCCTGGGCGAGCGGGCGTTGCTCGGCGGCCATCGTCCGGGTCTGCGCCTCGGGCAGGTCGGCGGCGAAGACGTCGCGGAACTTGTCGCTCTTGAGGTACAGATCCGTGCCGCTGCCGCCGTGCTCCGTGTAGGGAACCGGGTTGAGCGCGGTGCCGAGCTCGCTGCCGGCGAACTTCGCCGACAGCTCGGCCGGCGACTCGCCCACGTCGGGCATCAGCGCCGACAGGTAGACGAGCGACTTCACGTTCGCGATGCCGGCGGCGGCCTGGGAGATGACGGCTCCGCCGTACGAGTGCCCGGCCAGCACGATCGGGCCGGTGATGCTCTTGAGCACGCTCGCCACGTACGCCGCGTCATTGGCCACGCCGCGCAGTTCGTTGGGCGGGGCGACGACCGGGTACCCGTCGGCCGTCAGGCGTTCGGCGACGTCGTTCCAGCCGGAGGCGTCGGCGAACGCCCCGTGGATCAACACCACCGTCGGCTTCCCTCCCCCACCCGTCGGGCCGCCGGCCACTGCGGCGAGGGCGGGCGACGCCGTGGCGGCGACCGCACAGGCCGCGAGCGCCACCGTGACGGCGGAGGAGATCGGGCGACGGGACGGCGATATGCCCATGAGTGCTGCCTTTCAGCGGGGTGGGAGAGGGGGCTGGAACCACCTTGCGCACACAATCCACCCGACCGACGGATCACCCTGCGCACCCGGGTGAATGCGTACCGCTGTTCGAGTTCTCCGTACGACGACGGGGCCGGGGCCGGGGCTACCGCTTCGTCCGCCGGCCCTCGGCGCAGGCGCACAGCACCGCGAAGGCGATCGCGAGGGTCAGCACCCAGCAACCGGTGAGGGCCCAGGGCACGGGCGCCGCCGAGGCCCGCAGGCCGGCGGCCAGCAGGACCAGGGACAGCATGGCGAGCCCCAGCACCGTACGGGGTCGGACGCCGCACATCGCGCCCCAGGCCCGGCCGCGCAGTCCGAACCCGAACCGGCGCAGCCGGGCGTCGAGCGCACGGTTCCGGCCCGATTCCCGTTCGGTTGAAGGCAGTTCGTCCCGTTTCCGCCCGCCCATGCTGTCCGCCTCCTCGCGCGGCCGCCCCTCGGCCCCGGGGAGCGGGTGCCCCGTCGGGGCCGACCCAATCCCACTCGTTCGGATCCCTCCGGGCGCCGGTCCGGCAGCACCCGCGGGGCGGACGCGGGAAAGGGCCGGAGCCGGTGTCGCGTCAGGCCGTCGGCGGGTCCACCAGCCGGGTGCCGTCCATCAGCATGCCCGCCCGCTTGACCGAGCGCAGCTGCGGCACCACCTCGACGTGCTGCACCCCCTCCAGTGCGCCGATCTGCTCCGTCAGGTAGGTGTAGAGCGCGTCGTTGTCCCGGCAGATGGTGATCGCCACCAGGTTGGCCGAGCCGGTGATCGCCGCCGCGAACGGGACCTGCGGGTGGGTGGCCAGGGCCGCGCCCGCGGCGGCCAGGGCGGCCGGGGTGATGGTGATCATCAGGGTCGCCTGGGTCTCGAAGCCCAGCAGCCGGGGGTCGACCTCCACGTCCAGGTAGTAGGCCCCGAGCTCGCGCAGGTGGTCCAGCCGTCGGCGGGCGGTGGACTCGGAGAGCCCGGCGGCCCGGGCCAGCTCGGGGTAGCCGGCCCGGCCGTCCCGGGCCAGCACGGCGAACATCGCCTGCTCCGCCGCGTCCAGCCGGACCCGCTCGCCGTGCCGCTCGGGCACCGGATCGGCCAGCTCGGCGACCTGGCGCGCGGTCAGCACGTCCAGCCCGCGCCAGTGCCGCGGGCCGCCGGTGAAGGAGCGCAGCACACTGTGCGCGGTGATCGCGACGACCCGGCGGGTCCGTGGGAGCTGGCGCAGCAGCAGTTCGTCGTGCTCCTCCCGGGAGCGCGCCCGGGTGATGCACTGCACCTCGGTGCCGCCGGAGTTGAGGTTCACCCAGGAGATGTCCGGGCGGCGGGCCAGCGCGTCGGCGACCGAGAGCGCGGTGTCCGGCGGGCACTGCAACCGCAGCCAGGACTCCACCAGCCCGACCCGGTGGCCGACCGGCCGGCCGATGACCCGGATCAGCCCCTCGCCGCGCAGCCGCCGGTAGCGCCTGACCACCGTCTGGTCGGAGACCTCCAGCACCTCGGCGAGGCGGCTGAACGGCACCCGGCCGCTGAGCATCAGCGCCTGCACCAGTGCCTGGTCCAGGTCATCCAGAAGAGTGATGGGCATGGAATCCATCATGCCAGCGCCGCCGGTGATCGGTTTCCGCCACCCCGGGCACCCTGGTAGGGGTTCCCGGCGATCCGGATGGCACCGTCTTCCCGACTCGACAACGGAATCCAGAGAGATCCAGGAGAAGACGAAATGCGCAAGTGGCTGCCGTTGACCGCGGTGAGCCTGGGGGCGTTCATGTTGCTGGTGGACGTCACCATCGTGACCGTGGCGCTGCCCGACATGGCGACCGGGTTGCACACCAGCTTCACCGACCTGCAGTGGGTGCTGGACATCTACGCGCTGGCCCTGGCGGCCCTGCTGCTGGGCGCCGGCTCGCTGGCCGACCGGTTCGGCCGGCGGCGGACGTACCTGTGCGGGCTCGGCCTGTTCGCCGCGGCCTCGCTGGCCTGCGGACTGGCCGACACCGGGGGTCAGCTGATCCTCTTCCGCGGCCTGCAGGGAATAGGCGGCGCGGCGATGTTCGCCACCACCATGGCCCTGCTGAACACCTCCTACCAGGGCCGGGACCGGGGCATCGCATTCGGTGTCTGGGGCGCGGTGAACGGCGCGGCCGCGGCCGCCGGGCCGATCGTCGGCGGACTGCTGACCGAGCACCTGGGCTGGCGGTGGATCTTCTTCATCAACCTGCCGATCAGCGTGCTGGCGGTGGTGGTGACACTGCGCGCGGTGCGGGAGTCCCGCGACCCGCAGGCGCGCGGGCTGGACCTGCCCGGCCTGGTCAGCTTCACCGTGGCGGCCGGCGCGCTGACCTTCGCGCTGATCCGGGGCGCGGCGGACGGCTGGGGCTCCACCAGCACGCTGGGGCTGTTCGCGCTCAGCGCGGTCGCGCTGCTGGTGTTCGTGCTGGCCGAGCTCAAGGGCCGCAACCCGATGTTCGACCTGGGGCTGCTGCGCAACCCGGGCTTCACCGGTGTGCTCGCAGGCGGCATGCTGCTCTCCGTGGCCGCCTTCTCCTACCTGGTCTACACCTCGCTCTGGCTGCAGTCGGTGCGCGGGCTCGGGCCGGTGGCGGCCGGGCTCGCGCTGGTGCCGATGAGCGCGCTGGCCTTCGTGGTGGCGGCCGTGGCCGGGCGGCGGCTGCACGGGGCCTCGCCGAGGCTCACCATCGGCGGCGGCCTGCTGCTGATCGCGGTCGGCGCGCTGCTGCAGGCCCTGATCGGGGCGGATTCCAGCTGGCCGGTGCTGGCGCCGGGCCTGGCGGTGGCCGGGGCCGGAGTCGGACTCGCCACCCCGGCGATGGCGGCCGCGGCGATGGCCGCCGTGCCGCAGCGGCGCAGCGGGATGGCCGGCGGTGCGCTGAACACCGCCCGGCAGCTGGGCAACGCGCTCGGCATCGCGGTGCTCGGCGCGGTCTTCCAGGCCGGGGTGGAGGACCACCTGCGCGGCGGGGTGCTGCCGGACGCCAAGCAGGCGGCCGACGCACTGACGTCGGGCCAGGCGGGCGCGGTGATCGGCCACGCCCCGCAGGGCCAGGTGGCGGCCGTGACGGAGCTGGTGCACCAAGCCTTCGCGGTCGGTCTGCGGGACTCGTTCCTGGTGTCCGGCGGGCTCGGGCTGCTCGGCGCGGTGCTGGTGTTCGTCCTGGTGGGCCGCCGGTCGGCGGAGGACGGGCGGCCCGCGGCACCGGTGGCGACCGGTTCGGCGGCGACCGCACCCGAGGTGACGCTGCCCGCGGCGGCCGCGGGCCGCTGACCCGGCTCCTCGTGGGGTTCGTCGCGCGGGGGGGGGTGGGGCGGCCGGCCCCGGGCGCGGGGCCGCCCCCCCCCCCGCGCCGCGCGGGGGCGGGCCCCGCCCCCCCCCCCCGCGCGCGAACAACCCCCGCGACAACAACACCC
>NZ_JBEOSV010000040.1:19526-51289 GCF_040303245.1 Kitasatospora sp. NPDC096077
TCACCCTATACCCCACCCGCCCCCGCTGCCGTCCCCCGCGGCCCCGGCGCGGGGGGGGGTGCGGGGGGGGGGGGGCCCGCCGGCCCCGCCCCCGCGGCGGCGCACCGCACCTCACCGCGCGACGGCGAGGAGGCGGCCCGCTCACTCACCCGGACGGACGGTCCCGACGGGCCGTCCGTCCGACCGGCCCGAACCCTGGAGGGAAGGCGCGGTTTCGAGGAGGCGGACATGCTGCAGGGGTTCAAGAAGTTCATCATGCGCGGGAACGTGATCGATCTCGCCGTCGCGTTCGTCATGGGCGCGGCCTTCGTGGCGGTGGTCAACAGCCTGGTCAGCGATCTGCTGACGCCGCTGATCGCCGCGATCTTCGGCAAGCAGGACTTCTCCGCGCTGACCTTCACGCTGAACCACAGCACCTTCAAGTACGGCGCCTTCATCAACGCGCTGATCGCGTTCGTGCTGATCGCGGCCGCGCTCTACTTCGCCGTGGTGGCGCCGCTGAACCACCTGGCCGAGCGCAAGCGGCGCAAGGCCGGCCTGCCGCCGGTCGAGGAGCCGCTGACCGAGGTCGAACTGCTCACCCAGATGCGCGACCTGATGCGCAACCCGCCGCCGAAGGCCTGACGGTCCGACGGTTCCCGGCCCGCCCCGTTCGCACGGGGCGGGCCGCTGTGGGTTGCGGAAGGATTCGGCGGGTCGGGCGGGCCAGCCGGGTCAGCCGGTGCGGAGACCGTGCGCCCTGGCGGAGTCGTCGCCGAGCCGCACCCGGGTGGCGGGGACGACCACGTGCTCGACCGGGAAGACGTCGACACCGAGCGGCTTGCGTGCCCGTACGAGCAGCGAGACCCCGGGCAGCGCCTTGACCGGCAGGTGGCGTTCGGCCGCGATGACCGCGCGGAGCACCCGGTTGACCAGCCGGGGCACGTCGTCCAGGTCGCTGCCCGTGCTCCTGCGACGGCGCCAGGCGGCGGCCGGCCGGAGCAGCACGTTCCAGCTGTGCATCGACTCGATCACGCTGCCGCTGGCGGTCACCAGCTTCCGCAGGGTCTCCCGGCTGTACCGGCGCACATGGCCGACGGCTTCGTCATGGGCCGACCACAGTCTCATGTCGCAGGGCACGGCGATCAGGGCCAGCCCGCCGGGGCGCAGCACCCGGTAGATCTCGGCCATCGCCCGGTCGTCCTCGACGATGTGTTCCAGGACGTCGAAGGCGACCACCAGGTCGACGGTGCCGCTGCCGACCGGCAGCCGACGGGCGTCGGAGCGGATCGTGGCCAGTCCGCGCTGCCGGGCGATCCGTGCGCCCTCGGGACCGTACTCGACGGCGACGCCCTTCCAGCCGTGGGCCCGGAGCACCCGGGTGTTGCCGCCCGCGGCGGCGCCGATGTCCAGCGCCGTACCGGTCCGGCCGATGCCGGCCAGTTCCCGGGCGAGCAGAGCGCGCCGCTCCCGGTACCACCAGTGGTGGTCCTCCAGCGCTGCCAGCTTGCCGACCTCGGCGCCTTCCACGGCTTCTCCTTCCTCGGGGTGCCCTCGTCGCGATCGCCGCTGCCGGCACCGGGTGGGGGCACCAGGGCCGTGGAGCATTCCGGCGGCGTCCGTGCGCTCCGGGCCGGTAGCGGCGCTCACGGTACGTTCCGGGCCCCGGTCGGGCCGCGGATCGGTCGCCGAGCGTGCTGTGTCGGCGGGATTTTTCATCCTGATGCCGCAGGGTCGCCGATCCGCACGGACCGCTGTCCGCTCCCCGGGTACGCGGACCTCCGTGCCTGCCCGCTAAGCAGGTACATGCCCTTAATGAACGGTTGTGTTCCCTATTCCCCGGGTCTACCGTCGGTACAGGTACAGGTGAACGGGTCCGCCCCCCGGTCCTCGTTCACCCCCGGAACCCATTGGGGGACCTGCCATGGCCTCTTCGCGCGCCCTGGCCGAGGCTTCGCCCGCGACCGCCCGTCGGGGCCAGCACCCAGGGATAGCACTCACCGTCATCGCGGCCACCCAGCTGATGGTGGTCCTCGACATCACGATCGTGAACATCGCCCTGCCGCACATCCAGCAGGCGCTGAAGTTCTCCACCACCGACCTGTCCTGGGTCATCAACGCCTACACCCTCACCTTCGGCGGCCTGCTGCTGCTCGGCGGGCGCGCCGGCGACATCCTCGGGCGCCGCCGGGTGTTCATCGTCGGCGTGCTGGTCTTCAGCCTGGCCTCGCTGCTCGGCGGGGTGGCGCAGTCCTCCGCCTGGCTGCTGGCGGCCCGGGCGCTGCAGGGGCTGGGCGGGGCGATCGCCTCGCCGACCGCGCTGGCGCTGATCGCCACCAACTTCAGGGAGGGGCCGGAACGCAACCGGGCGTTCGGGGTGTACTCCGCCGTCGCCGGTGCGGGCGGCGCGGTGGGTCTGCTGCTCGGCGGCATGCTGACCTCCTGGCTGTCCTGGCGCTGGGTGCTGTTCGTCAATGTGCCGATCGGCATCGCGATCGCCCTGCTGGCGCCGCTCTACATCAACGAGTCCGAGCGCCACCCCGGCCGCTTCGACCTGACCGGCGCGTTCACCGCCACCGGCGGCATGGTCTCGTTGGTGTACGGCTTCATCCGGGCCTCCGACCACGGCTGGACGGACACCGTCACGCTGACCGCCTTCGGCCTGGCCGTCGTCCTGCTGGCAGCCTTCCTGGTGAACGAGCGGCGGGTGGCACAGCCGATCACCCCGCTGCACCTGTTCCGCGAGCGCAACCGCTCCGGCGCGTACGGGCTGATGCTGTGCGTCTCGGCGACGATGTTCAGCATCTTCTTCTTCATCACCCTGTTCGTGCAGAACATCCTCGGCTTCAGCCCGTTGCGGGCCGGGTTCGCCTTCCTGCCGATCAGCGTGGCGATCATCGCCGCCGCCCAGTTCGCCGCCCGCAACCAACTGCGCTGGGGGCCCAAGCCGTTCCTGGTCGCGGGCTCGCTGCTGGTGCTGGGCGGGGTGATCTGGGCGACCCGGATCGACATCCACAGCAGCTACGCGGGCGGCATCCTGGGGCCGACCCTGCTGTTCGGCCTCGGAATGGGCTCGATCTTCGTCCCGGTGCTGCTCACCGCGGTCTCCCGGGTGGCCCCGCACGAGACCGGCGCGGCCACCGGAATGCTCAACACCACCCAGCAGGTGGGCGGTTCGCTCGGACTGTCGATCCTGGTGACGGTGTACGGCACGGCGAGCCGCAACGAGGCCGGGCAGCAGGTCGCGGCGTTCCTCCGGCAGGCCACCCCGGCGCAGGCCGCCGAGTTCAGGGCGAGCGGGACACTGCCGGCGCCGTACTCCTCGGAGGTGCTGGTGCACGGCATCGCGACCGCCTTCCAGATGGGTCTGGTGTTCACGTCGCTGGCGGTGCTGATCGCGGTGTTCGTCATCAAGGTGCGGCGGGCGCCGCAGGCCGCGCCGGTCAGCCCTTCGGGGGGCGGTACTTGACAGGGCGTCGGGGCGTCCAGGAGAGTCGCTTGTGCAAACGGTTTTCATCTTCGTTAGCCGTTCGTCAGCCATTCGCCGGCTCTTCGCCGGCCCCTCGGCTTCCCCGCCCGCGCACCCGTGAAAGAGGACCTCCATGTCGCTCGACGTCTCCCCCGCCCTGCTCGACCAGGCCCGCGACGGCCGCGTGGACGAGGCCGACTTCCTCGACACCGTCCACGCCTCGCTCCCGTACGCCTACCAGGTCGTCGCCGGACTCAGCACCGAACTTGCCGACGGCGAAGCCGAGTTCACCACCGACAACACCACCCCCAGCGACGAGCAGCGCGCCCAGCTGCTGCGCGCGCTGGCCAGCAACGCGATCCGCGGCAGCCTGGAGGACCACTTCGGCGTCAAGCTCGCCTTCGTCAACTGCCACCGCGTCGGCGCCTTCCGGCCCGGCTCCGAGGACAGCGAGGCGTACCGCGAGTTCACCTCGCTGCACAACCAGATCCGCAACCAGAGCCCGGAGCTGCGCAGTTGCTGATCCGGCGGCCCGCTCGGCCCCGTCCGTCACGACGGGCGGGGCCGAGCCCCGCATTCGGCCCGGATGTTGCGCCGTGTTGCCGTGGATTGCCCCGCGTTGCGGCCCGTTTCACCGCCTTGTCCGGATCGCCCGCCGATCTTGTCGAACCGCCGGCGGCCTGCGTACGTTCGACGGGCACCACCCGTCCGGCCCCGCCCGGGGCCGCCAGCTGCCACGCGGAGCCGCCACCATGCCGCCCACCCCACGCCCGCTGCGGAAACTCGGCTTCCTCACCATCGGCCTCTTCGACGAGGCCGACCCGCGCCGGGGCCACGAGGACACCCTCGACCTGATCACCCTCGGCGAGCAGCTCGGCTTCGACAGCGCGTGGCTGCGCCACCGCCACCTCCAGTACGGGATCTCCTCCCCGCTCACCGTCCTGGCCGCCGCCGGTCAGCGCACCAGCCGGATCCAGCTCGGCACCGCCGTCACCCCGCTCGGCTGGGAGAATCCGCTGCGGCTCGCCGAGGACCTCGCCACCGTCGACCTGCTCTCCGGGGGCCGCCTCAACCCCGGCTTCAGCGTCGGCCCGCCCACCCACTACGAGCACGTGCGCGGCGCGCTCTACCCCGACACCGGCGACCGCGAGGACTTCGGCCAGGGGCGCGCCGAACGGCTGCTCGCCCTGGTCCGCGGCGAGGACGCCTCCGACTTCGCCGGCACCGAGGGCATCGAGGTCTACTCGCGCCGCGTCCAGCCGCACTCCCCCGGCCTGGCCGACCGGCTCTGGTACGGCGCCGGCAGCCTGCGCTCGGCCCGCTGGGCCGGCGAGCAGGGCCTCAACCTGCTGACCAGCAGCGTGGTCAAGCCCGAACCGGCCGCTCCCGTACCGGCCGCTCCCGAACCGGCCGCTCCCGTAGCGGACTTCGCGGAGATCCAGGCCGAACAGATCCGCGCCTTCCGCGCCCACCACCCCGACGGCGAACGCGCCCGGGTCTCCCAGGGCCTGGTGGTCATCCCCACCGACAGCGCCACCCCCGAGCAGCGCGCCAAGTACCACGCCTACGCCCTCGCCCGCACCCCGCGCACCCTCGCCCCGCAGGGTCCGGCCGGACTGCTCTTCGCCCCCGACCTGGTCGGCAGCTCGGAGGAGCTCGCCGAGCGGCTGCACGCCCACGCGGGCTACCGGGAGGTGGACGAGGTCGCCTTCGCGCTCCCGTTCTCCTTCGACCCCGAGGACTACGTGCAGATCCTCACCGACCTCGCCACCCATCTCGGGCCCGCCCTCGGCTGGTCCCCCTCGGCCCCACCCGGCGCGGACCGCTGAGGACACCCGGGGCTCGGGACCGGGAGCGAGGCCACGGGCCCGCCGGGACGCATCCCCGGCGGGCCTCCCGTCCCCCCCGACCGCGGGTCACGCCGCAACCGGGCCGGGCCCGTGCGCGTCCCTGCGGGTACGACCGACTCGTCGACTTCATGGGGGGAACCATGACCGGACCGCACGACGCCGTACCCGCCTCCGAGCCCGGCCCCGTACCACCGCCCCGGCCGGCGGCACCACCCCGGCCGGCCGTACCGTCGCTGCAGCCGTGTCCGACCTGCGGGCTCGCCGACCAGGTCCGCAGTGTGGCGGCCGAGTACCGCGCCGGGCTGACCGTCGAGACCGTCCGGACCCGCCGGGACGACCGGTGGCGCACCGAGACCCGCGAGGTGGCCAGCAACCTCGCCCGGGCCCTGGCACCCGCCCCGGAGCGGCACCCCGAGCGCATCCCGGGCGCACTCGGCGCCGTCGCCCTGTTCGGGGCGGGCTTCCTGTACTTCACCGCCGACTCCCAGCGCGACTTCGAGACCTCCCGGGACAGGCTCCTCGCGGGCAGCAGCCTCCTCGACCCGTCCGCCCCCTCCGAAGCCGACTCCCTCCAGCTGTACTCCGGCCTCGCCCTCCTCCTCGCGGTCGTGCTGCTCGCCACCGCCCTCCTGCTCCGCGTCTCCACCAACCGCGCACTGGCCGGACGCCCCCACGCCGAGCGCCTCTGGTCCACCGCCTGGTACTGCTCCCGTTGCGGCACCGCGCACTTCCCGCCCACCGCCGGCCAGGGAACGGGCCCGCTCAGCCTCCAGGAGTTCCGGCACCGGGTCTGGACGGCGGGCGGCTACGGCCATCTCGCGGAGCGCCACCGGGCGTAGCGGGGGAGGCTCCGCACTGACCCGCCCCGGGGTGGGTCAGGCGAAGTGCCGGACGGTCGCCGGGTCGGCCGGCGCGTACGGGTGCCAGTCGGGCACGGCGGGGCGGCCGGTGGCGGTGAAGGTGGCCGCCGCGTGGGAGAAGGCCCGGCCGAGCGCTCGGGCGGCGGCGGTGGGGGCGTCGTCGGGGATGCCGAGCATGGGGCTGGCCGGGTAGGCGTCCAAGGCGTCGAAGAAGAAGGGGAGTTCGACGCAGTGCGCGGCCCCCAGGCGGGCGGGGTCGTCGGCCGGGGCGTAGTCGAACCGGTAGACGTAGACGGGGTTTCCGGCCGCGGCGTGGTGGTCGGCGATGGCGAGGGTGCCGTCGCCGAAGAGGAGTTCCGTACTGAGTTCGGTCAGCACCTCGCTCGGCGCCGCGTCCGGACGCCGGGCGGCGATGCGGTCGAACCGCGCCGCACCGTCGGCGAGTTGGCCGGCGGCGATGGCGCGGGCCCGGTCGGCGGTGATGGTGCGGATGCGCGGGTCGAAGGCGAAGAAGGCCGTCATCTCGTTCCGGGTGGTGCCGGTCAGCAGCTCCTTGCCGTCGAGGCGGCCGTCGGCCAGGGCCTGCTGCCAGGTCGTCGGCATGCCGCTGCCGCCGAGGACGGGGTACATCGGCGGAGCGACGTTGCCCGCGCGGGAGAGGTCCTGGGAGAGCCGGTCGTAGCCGGCCAGGAGGTGGTCGACCGGGAGGGCGCGCAGCGCGGCGGGCAGGTCCCGACGGCCGGTCAGCCCGAGCAGGTCGAGGTAGCGGCGGGTGTGGTCGGCGGCCTCGCCGGGGTCCTGCGGGGCGAGGCCGAACGGGCCACTCTGGGTGATCAGGCGGCTGATCTGCGGGCCGGTGACCGGGGAGAGGGCGAGGTGGAGGGCGGAGAAGGCGCCGGCCGACTGGCCGCCGACGGTGAGCCGCCCGGGGTCGCCGCCGAAGGAGGCGATGTTGCGCCGCACCCAGGCCAACGCCGCGGCCTGGTCCTGCACGCCGAGGTTCTCGATGCCGTGCTCCGGGAGGTGGAGGTAACCGAGCGGGCCCAGGCGGTAGTTGGCGGTGACCACGACGATCTCCCCGGCGGCGGCCAGCCTGCCGCCGTCGTACCAGTCCCAGCCGCCGGAGCCGCTGGTGAACCCGCCACCGTGGAACCAGAGCAGGACCGGGAGGGCGCGCGGGGAGGCGTCGGCGATGGACAGGCGCGGGGTCCACACGTTGAGGGTCAGTGAGCCGTCCTCGTTCCAGTCCGGCGTGCGCGGGCCCATCACCGCTTCCAGCCGGGAGGGACGTTGCGGGACCGCCGGGCCGGGGGCGGCCGCCTCGCGCGGCTCCGGCCAGGCCGGGGGCGGCGCGGGCGCTGCGAAGCGCCGCTCCCCCACCGGCGAGGCCGCGTACGGGACACCGCGGAACGCGGCCACGCCGTCCCGTACGGTGCCGCGGACGCGGCCGGACTCGGTGGTCACGACGGGGCGCTCGGTCAGGTCCATGGGTATCGCCTTCCTTGTTCCTTGCCGGTTCCTGGCGAATCCGGTCTATCGTCGGACGGCGGAAAGCGGCGAGGACTGGCACTCCGATGCGTGATGTACGCCAGTAGTCATGAGATTCTGCCGGATGTGGGACAGCCGAGAACCGAACTGGACGACACCGACCGCCGGATCGCCGCCGTACTGATGGCGTCCCCGCGCGCCTCCTGGCGCACGGTCGCCGAGACCCTGGGCCTGTCCGAACGCACCGTCGTGCGCCGCGCGACGCCGCTGCTGCACGACGGCACGCTGCGGCCCACCGCCGTACGCAACCCCGACCGCTTCCCGCACCTGATCCCGATGGCGTTGCGGATCCGCTGCCGTCCCGGCCGGGTCGGAGCGATCGCCGCGGGGCTCGCCCGCCGGCCCGACACGGTGTGGATCGACGTCCTCGGCGGCGGTGACGAGATCAGCAGCGTGCTCTTCCTGGACGGCCCCCGGGCCCGCACCGCGCTGCTGCTGCGCGACCTGCCCGCCACCGCCGACGTCCGGTCCTGGGACGCCTACGACCTGATGAAGGTCTTCCCGGCCGGATTCGTCTGGAGCGCCGGGCTGTTGAGCACCGAGCAGTTCTCCTCGCTCACCCCGTTCCCGGACGAGCCCGCCGCCGCGCCCGCGATCCAGCCGCTGGACGAGGCGCTGATCGACCAGCTGATCGTGGACGCCCGCACCGGCTTCGGTGAGTTGACCGCCCGGCTGGGCACCTCGGCCTCGACCGTGCGCCGTCGCCTGGACCAGCTCACCGCCGGCCACATGCTGCGGCTGGCCTGCGAACTGGACCTGCGGCTGCTGGGCATCGACACCGAGGCGCTGCTCTGGATCGCCACCGGCCCCGGCAGCCTGGAGGCGGTCGGGCAGCGGCTGAGCCGCCATCCGCAGGTGCGGTTCGCGGCGGCCACGACCGGAGCGGCGAACCTGCTGGTCGCCGTCGCGGCCGAGGACCTCGGCGGGCTCTACGCCTTCCTGACCGGCACCGTCGGCGCGATCGACGACCTCCGCGGCCTGGAGGTCACCCGGATCCTCAGCACGGTCAAGCGCACCGGCCGGATCCGCCCGCCCGAGGCGTGACGCCCGTCCGGCCGGCGGGCCCGACCGCCGATGAGCGGTCAGTCCCCCTGGGACCAGGCGGCGACCGGGAGCGACAGGTAGATGCCGAAGTCGTCCAAGCCGGTCGCGGCGCGGAGGTTCGCGTGGAGGGTGTCCACCCGCTCCTGGCGGTCGGCCGCCCGGCTGGCGAACCACTTCGACTTGATCTCGATCACCAGCGGCAGGCCGCTGCGGTCCAGCGGGCCCAGCGGCCGGAAGCGGACCTCGACATCGCCGGGCTGCAGGTCGCCGTCGTACGGCTCCTCGGGGCACTCCACGGCCAGGGAGACCAGATGGGGCAGCACGGCACCCAGTTCGCGGAGTAGGGCCTCGGGCACGGTGGGGGCATGGGTCACGTCGACGAGCGGCATACCCGACACTCTAGGGTGCCGAGCGGATCCCGGTGCTGCAACGGCCCGTCCGGGAGCAGGACTTCGCCGGCTACGACCAGCGCGGCTGGCCCGACTGGCGGAGGCGCCGGAGCGGCCTTCCGCGTGGAGGCGCGGGAGGCCGCTCCGGTTCCGACTCAGCGCCCCGCCGGGCTGCTGAGGGCGGTGAGCGGGCCGGTCAGCTCCGCGATCTCGGCGAGGCGGGTGTGCAGCACGTCGCGCGGGACCACCAGGGTCGGTTCGTTGGGCACCAGCCGGTGTTCGGCGGCCAGCCTGGCCCGGCCACCGCCGGTGATGTTGAGCAGGACCGGGGCTTCCGGGTCGACCCGCCCCTCCCGCAGGGCGGTTCGCAGGGCGGCGAGGGCGACGCCCGCGGGGGGCTCGATGTCGATGCCCTCCAGTCGTCCTCGGCGTGGAGCTGCCGATCCGCGACCTGTTCGAGGCGCCCACCGTCGCCACCCTGGCGGCCCGCCTCGACGCCGGACGGCGCACCCGCCCCGCGCTGACCGCCGGCGACCGCCCTGAGGCCCTGCCGCTCTCCTTCGCGCAGCGCCGCCTCTGGTTCCTCGACGAGCTGGAGGGCCCCAGCGCCACCTACAACATCCCGATCGCCCTGCGCCTCACCGGGCACCTGAACCGCGAAGCCCTCGACGCCGCCCTGCGCGACGTCGTCACCCGGCACGAGGTGCTGCGCACGGTCTTCCCGACCGTCGGCGGACAGCCCCACCAGTACGTCCTGGGCGGCGAGGAGCTCGCCTCCCTGCTGACCGTGGTCGACACCGACGAGGCCCGGCTGGCCGAGGAGGTCGCCGCCGCGGCCGCCCACGCCTTCGACCTCGGCGCCCAGCTCCCGCTGCACGCCTGGCTGTTCGCGCTCGACGCGACCGAGCACGTGCTCACCCTGGTCGTGCACCACATCGCCGCCGACGGCTGGTCCCTCGACCCGCTCGCCCGCGACCTCTCCCTCGCCTACGCCGCCCGCACCGAGGGCCGCGCACCCGAGTGGCGCCGACTTCCCGTCCAGTACGCCGACTACACCCTCTGGCAGCAGCGACTCCTCGGCACCGCCGACGACCCCGAAAGCACGCTCTCCGAGCAACTCGCCTACTGGCGAGAGACGTTGGCAGACGCCCCCGAGGAGCTCCTGCTCCCCTACGACCGCCCCCGCCCCGCCGTCGCCACCCACCGGGGCGCCACCACACCCGTCACGGTCCCCGCCGAGGCCCACCAGGCCCTGGCCCGGATCGCACGGGCCGAGGGCGTGACCACCTTCATGGTGCTGCAGGCCGCCCTCGCCGTCCTGCTCTCCCGCCTCGGCGCCGGCCAGGACATCCCCATCGGCACACCGATCGCCGGACGCACCGACGAAGCCCTCGACGACCTCATCGGCTTCTTCGTCAACACCCTCGTCCTGCGCACCGACCTCACCGAGGACCCGACCTTCACCCAGCTGCTCACCCGCGTCCGCGAAACCGGCCTCAACGCCTTCGCCCACCAGGACATCCCCTTCGAGCGCCTGGTCGAAGAGCTGGCACCTGCCCGCTCGATGGCCCGCCACCCCCTCTTCCAGGTCATGCTCGTCCTCCAGAACACCGGTGACGTGACCCTCGACCTCCCCGGACTCCGGGCCGCCGCCCTGCCCTCGGGGCAGAGCGCCGCCAAGTTCGACCTCACCCTGGCGCTGACCGAGGCCTTCGGCCCCGACGGCACCCCGGCCGGGCTCGGCGGCGAACTCCTGTACGCCACCGACCTGTTCGACCCGACCACCGCCGAGGGCATCGCCCGACGCTTCACCTGCGTACTGGCCGCCGCCGTCACCGCCCCCGACCGGCCGGTCACCGACATCGAGATCCTCGACGCGGACGAGCGCGCTCAGCTGCTGACGAAGTGGAACGCCACCACCGCCGAGGTCCCGGTCACCACCCTGACCGGCCTCTTCCAGGACCAGGCGGCCCGGGCCCCCGAGGCCGTCGCCCTGGTCCACGACGGCGGCGAGCTGAGCTACGCCGAGCTGAACGCCCACGCCAACCGGCTCGCCCGGCACCTCACCGGCCTCGGCGTCGGGCCGGAGTCGCGGGTCGCGATCGCCATGGAGCGCACCCCCGACCTGGTGGTGGCCTTCCTCGCGGTGCTCAAGGCCGGCGCCGCCTACCTGCCCGTCGATCCGGCCTACCCGGCCGACCGGATCGGCTACCTGCTGGCGGACGGCACCCCGTCCGTGGTCCTCACCACCAGCGCCTGCGCCGAGGCCGTCGGACGGACCGGCACCGCCGTGGCCACGCTGGTCGTCGACACCGCCGAACTGGTCGTCACCCTGGCCCAGTTGCCGCACACGGACGTCACCGACGCCGAGCGGACGGCGCCCCTGCGTCCGGAGCACCCGGCGTACGTCATCTACACCTCCGGCTCCACCGGCCGTCCCAAGGGCGTCACCGTCGCCCACGCGTCCGTCGTCAACCTGGCCCTGGACCAGCGGAACCGGCTCGGCCTCGGCGCGGGCAGCCGGATGCTCCAGTTCATCTCGCCGTCCTTCGACGCGGCGGTCTCGGAGTGGACGGCCGCTCTGCTGACCGGCGCGGCGCTGGTCCTCGGCAACCGTGAAACCTCCCTCCCCGGGCCCGAGTTGGCCCGGCACGCCGCCGAGCGGCGGATCACCCACGCCTTCCTGCCCGCCGCCGCCCTGCGGGCCCTGCCGGAGGGCGGACTGCCCGTCGGCGCGACCCTGGTGGTCGGCGGTGAGGCGTCCAGCCCGGACGTGGTGGCGCGCTGGTCCGCGCGGCACCGGCTGATCAACGCGTACGGCCCGACCGAGTCGACGGTCTGCGCGACGATGAGCGCCCCGCTGGCGGGGGCCGTGCGGCCGCCGATGGGCCGTCCGGTCGCCAACACCCGGGCGTACGTGCTGGACGAGCGGCTCCGCCCGGTGCCGGTCGGCGTGGCGGGCGAACTGTACCTGGCCGGCGCCGGGCTGGCCCGGGGCTACCACGACCGCCCGGGCCTGACGGCGGAGCGCTTCGTCGCCTGCCCGTTCGGCGCCCCCGGCGACCGCATGTACCGGACCGGCGACCTGGTCCGCTGGACGGCGGACGGCGTGCTCGACTACCTCGGCCGCACCGACGACCAGGTCAAGCTGCGCGGGTTCCGGATCGAGCCCGGCGAGGTCGAGGCCGCGCTGGCCGGCCACCCGGGCGTCGCCCACGCCGCCGTTCTGGTCCGCGAGGACGCCCCCGGCCACCCGCAGCTCGTCGGCTACCTCGTCCCGGCCACGGACGCCGCCGAGGTCGACCCCGCCGAGGTGCGCGCCCACCTGGCCGCCCGACTGCCCGAACACCTGGTCCCCGGGGCGCTCGTGGTGCTCGACGCGCTCCCGCTCACGGTGAACGGGAAGCTCGACCGCCGCGCCCTGCCCGCCCCGGCCCACGCCGGGACCGCCCCCGGCCGGGCGCCGCGCACCGCCCGCGAGAAGCTGCTCTGCGAGCTGTTCGCCGAGGTCCTGGGCCGTCCCGGGGTCGGCCTGGACGACAACTTCTTCGAGCTCGGCGGCCACTCCCTGCTGGCCACCGAGCTGGCCGGCCGGATCCGCTCGACCCTGGGCGTCCGGCTCGGCATCCGGGCCCTGTTCGACGCGCCCACGGTGGCCGGGCTGGCCGACCGCCTCGGCCGGCCCGGGCAGGAGGCGCTCGGCACCCTGCTCCCGATCCGGCCCCGGGGCAGCCGCGCACCGTTCTTCTGCGTGCACCCCGGGCGGGGGCTCAGCTGGTCCTACTGGCCGCTGGCCCGGTACCTGCCCGAGGAGTACCCGCTCTACGGGCTCCAGGCGCGCGGCTTCAACGGCGAGGAGGACCTGCCGGGGACGGTCGAGGAGATGGCGGCCGCCTATCTCGACGAGATCCGCGCGGTCCAGGGCACCGGCCCGTACCACCTGCTCGGCTGGTCCTTCGGCGGGGTCGTCGCCCAGGAGATGGCCGTCCAGCTGCGGAACAGCGGCGAGGAGGTGGCGGCCCTGGTCCTGCTGGACTCCTACCCGACGGGCGAGGCGGCCGAGCAGGAGGACCCCGACCCGGCCGGTCCGGCGGGCGGCGACGGCGACGGCGGCCTCGGCGAGGAGGTCACCTTCGTCGGCGAGCTGTCCGCCGAGGAGCGCGCGATGCTCGAACGGGTCACGCGGAACAACATCCGCCTGATGCTGGAGCACACCCCGCGCAGCTACGACGGCGACCTGCTGCTGGTCGCCGCGACGGTCGACAACCCGCCCGCCGACCGCCCCGGGGAACGCTGGAGCCCCCACGTCCTGGGCACGGTCTCGGAGGCCCATCTGCCCTGCACCCACGACCAGATGTCCCGGCCCGACATGCTCGCCGGCGCCTGGGAGGCCATCGCGGCCTGGCTGGAGGCGCCCGGGTCCGACCGCTGACCACCAGGTGAAGTGCCCTGGCAGACCGGGTCGTTGGAGCCCCGAAGCCCCATCACCCGGGTCCGGCAGGGCACTTCGCCGAGCCGCCGGCTGCTCCGTGCGGGTGGTCCCACCCGCGTCCCCTGACGGGAGGCCTCAAGCGGTCAGGTGCTTCGGCGTCGTGGTGCGCGGGAGCCGGCCGTCGGCGGCCCACTGTTCGACGGCGGCGACGTGGGCCATCGCGGTGGCCGCCGCGAGCGGGGCGTCGCGGGCGGCGAGGGCGGCCAGGATGGCCTCGTGCTCGCGGTGGGAGGAGACGAAGGCGGCGGTGTCGATGCCGCGGATCAACCGGACCCGCTGGGTGCGGGTGGAGACGATCTCCAGCAGGGTGGACAGCACCGGGTTGCCGACCACCGCGACGATGTGCCGGTGGAAGGCCATGTCGTGCTCGATGAACTCCTCGGCGGTCGCGGCGTCCGCGCACCGGTCCAGGACGCCGCGCAGCACCGCGAGGTCCTCGTCGGTGATCCGGGCCGCCGCCAGGGCGGTCGCCTGGGGCTCCAACAGCCGCCGCACCTGGAGGAGTTGGGCCGCCGAGGTGCCGTGGGAGACGTCGGCGGCGAAGGTCAGGCCGTCCAGCAGCAGATGGGGTTCCAGGCTGGAGACGTAAGTGCCGTCGCCCTGCCGGGTGACCAGTATCCGCATCGCGACCAGCGCCCGCACGGCCTCGCGCAGCGAGTTGCGGGAGAGCCCCAGCTGTTCGGCCAGGGCCTCCTCCTTCGGCAGCCGGGAGCCCTCGGGGAGCTCGCCGGAGACGATCATCGCCTTGATCTTCTCAATCGCGTCGTCGGTGACCGCCATCGCAGTGCCTCGATTCCGTGGTGGGTCGTACGGGGTACAAGCTAGCTGGCCGACTACTGCACGTCGAAGCGGTCGACCACCAGGTACGTTCCGCCCGCCTTGGTCAAGGTGAGGGTGTGCCGCCCGGAGGCGAGGCCGTCGACCCGGTACACGGTCTGCTGCGGCTTCCGGACGGCCTAGCGGGCGTCGACCCGGCCCTGGGCGCGGCCGTCCAGGGTGACCGCGATCCGGCCCTCGTCGGGCGCGGTCTCGGTGACGACGGCGATCCCGGTACCGGTGAAGGCGAGCGAGGCGCCGTCCCCGTCGGCGGTGGCAGCGTGTACGCCGTCCCCGTAGTCGCCGAGGCCGCGGGCGCCGTGGGTGGCCCAGGAGTCGCCGGTGTAGGAGAGCGCGGGGGCGGTGTCGTCGTAGGTCGAGGCCGTCTCGAAGCCGTCGACGGTGGTGTACGTGCCGCTGCGCTTGACGAGTTGCAGGGTGTGCGGCCCGAGCGGCAGGCCGACGGCGCGGTAGATCACCTGCCGGGTGAGCCGGACGGGCGAGGAGGTGTCGACCAGGCCCTGCGAGACGCCGTCGAGGAGGATCTCGTCCTGCCCCTGGTCGGCGTACTTCTCGCCGAGCACCGCGACGCCGGTGCCGGTGAAGGCGTAGCTCACCGCGTCGCCGTTCGTGGTGGTGTAGTGGACGTCGTCGTCGTAGTCGCCGTTGCCGCGGAAGCCGTACTGCGCCCAGGCGCCGGTGTAGGTGACGGCCTGGTCGTCGTCGTTGACCAGCCCGGTGAGGGGCCGGTGGCGCGGGTCGGGGCCGGCGGCCGCGATGACGGCCCGGGCGGCCGCGGGCCAGGCGCCGCCGGTGACGACGGTGGCCTGGGTGAAGGTGACGGCGGTGCCGTTGTCGTTGTACACCGGGTTGTCCGTCCAGTTGTCGTGGACGGTGATGTCGTGGATGGTCGGGGTCCACATGCCGAGCCAGTTCTGGCCGCCGTAGCGGGTGACGTTGTCGTGGGTGTTCCAGTACGAGCTGCCCTCGTCCTGGTAGAGCATGTTGTTGGTGTGGTTACCGCCCTCGACCAGGTTGCCGGCGCACTCGGAGGCCATCGTGCCGGTGCCGCCGCCCTGGCCGCCGTTGGTGTAGATCGGGCCGCCGTCGGAGAGCACGCCCATCACGTCGTGGACGTGGTTGCCCAGGATCCGGTTGCCCCCGGCGTAGGTGGTGCCGTGTCGACAGGGGGTGCCGAGGCCTTGGCGGGCCTGGAGGGTGCAGTCGGAGGCGTAGCCCCAGCCCCAGCCGAGTGAGATGCCGGAGTACGGGGTGTGGCCGATGTCGTCGTGACGGATCGTCAGGTCTCGTGTGAGGCCCGCCCAGACGCCCACCGCGTCGCTGTAGTCCCGGCCGACGTGGTCGATCGTGCTGTCGGCGACGGTGTCGCCGCTGGTCATCCTGGCCGGGTCGGTGAGGGAGTAGTCGTCCACCTCGCCGACCGAGACGCCGCCGCCGGAGGTGTCGTGGATCCAGCCGCCGGTGACGGCGGATCCCTGGGTGCCGTCGGCGAGGTCGAGGCCGGTGCCGCCGGTGTGGGCGATCTCGACGCCGGTGAAGGTGATGCCGCGGCCGCGGTGCACCTGGACGGCGGCCGGGATGCGGGTGGGCGCGTGGGTGGACGGGTCCCAGAGCACGCCGGCCTGGTTGTCCAGGTACCCTGCGGTGCTGGGGAGTTGCCAGGTGGTGTAGGCGAAGGTCAGCCCCTGGAAGGCGACATCGTGCACGAGTGCGACCGCGTCCGGGACGACGGTGAAGCCGTCGACCACCAGGTACGTGCCGCCGGTCTTGACGAGTCGGACGGTGTGCGGGCCCTTCGGCAGTCCGCCGACCGAGGCGATCACCTGTTGGGCCAGCCGGTCCGGGCCGGAGGCGGAGACGCTCTGCCGCTTCACCCCGTCGACGTAGACGTCGATGCCGCCCTCGTCGCTGCTGACCTCGCCGAGCACGTCCAGGCCGGTGCCGGTGAAGGCGTAGCTCACCGAGTCGCCGTCGGTGGTGGTGTAGTGGACGTCGTCGCCGAGGTCGCCGTACGGGCGGCCGGTGCTGGTGCCCCAGCCGCCGGTGTACGTGGCGCCCGGGTCGGTGTCGTTCACCGAGGCGAGGTGGCCGGGGGTGCCGGAGAGGTCCAGCAGCTCCTCCTGGACGGGCAGTTCGACGTCGGCGGTGGTGAGGTCCTGGCCGGGGCGGGGCAGGTAGTAGAGCTGGCCCGCCGTACTGTCCAGGTAGAACTGGCCGGGCTGGGTGAGGAGTTGGTAGGCGTTCTCGACCCAGCTGACGCCGGCGAGCGCGGGCAGTCCGGCGCCGTTGAACGGGAAGCCGGGGTTCGGCACCGCCGTGTTGTTGGTGCGGAAGCAGGCGGGGTCGAGGTTGAGGCTGGAACCCCCGCCGGTGGTCGGGGTGATGCTCGCCAGCGGGCAGCGCATGTGCTTCCACCAGGCGTTGTCGACCACCTCCACGTCGGACTGGTGGGTGAACGCCGCGTACGCCGGGTCGCTCGTGACGAAGGCGGAGCCGCTCGCGGTGAAGCCGGCGGGGTTCAGCGGGCCGCGGGCCCGCTCGGCGCGCTCGCCGTCGACGAAGAGCTGGCGGCTGCGGGTGCCGACCGGCACGGTGGCCCGGTAGATGCCCCGGGTGGTGTCGTACGGGGTGAAGCCGGTGACCTGGCGGGCGCCGCTGAGCACCGGTCGCTCGCCGGGGTAGGCGGCGTAGACGATCCGGTGGCCGTGCTGCCCGGAGTCGGCGGGGCCGAGGCGCAGCGGGGTGTCCCGCCGGTAGGTGCCGCCGCGCAGCAGGACGACGGTGTCGCCGGTGGCCCGGGCGGCGTGCCGGGCGGCCCGGTCGCGGGCGGTGTCGAGGCCGCAGGGCTCCTCGCGGGTGCAGTCGTCGCCGGTACCGTTCGGGGTGGCGTAGAGGTGGGTGACGCGGGCGGAGGCGGGGGCGGCTCCGAGGGCGGCGATGAGCAGGACCGTACCGAGTGCGGCGAGGGCGCGGCGGAGTGCGGGCATGGACGGAGTCCTCTCGGATCCGGGTGCGGGCCGGTGGGCCCGGGTCAGTCCTGCTTCTCGCCCGAGGTGAAGCGGGAGATGATCAGGGCGACGATGATGATCAGGCCGTTCAGGAACTGGTTCCACAGCGGGGGGACGCCGGCCAGGGTCATCACATTGACGACGAGTTGCAGGGTCAGCACGCCGGTGAGGGCGCCGAACAGGGTGCCCCGGCCGCCGTTCAGGCTGACGCCGCCGATCACGGTGGCGGCGAAGACCTGGAAGATCCAGCCGCTGCCCTGGGAGGCGGAGATCGAGCCGTAGTGGCCGGTGTAGAGGATCCCGGCGAAGGCGGCGAGCAGGCCGCCGACGGCCAGCACGACCCAGGTGATCCGGTCCACCCGGATGCCGGCCGTGCGGGCGGCCTCGCTGTTGCCGCCGATGGCGTACAGCGCGCGCCCGTGCCGCAGCCAGGCGAGGGCGCAGCCGCCGACGGCGAACAGCAGGGCGCAGATCCAGACGGCGGCCGGGACCCCGAGCCAGGCGGCCCGGCCGAGGTAGGTGAAGGAGGGCGGCAGGTCGACGATGGACTGCCCCTGGGACAGGGCGACCTGGAGGCCGCGCAGGGTGGTGAGGGCGCCGAGGGTGACGATGAAGCCGTTGAGGCGCAGCTTGAGGATCAGGAAGCCGTTGACGGCGCCGATCAGCGCACCGACCAGCAGGCAGAGCGGGATCGCCGTCCATCCGGGCAGCAGGCCGAGGCCGTTGAAGCGGGTGCCGTGGGTGGGCAGCACCAGCCAGACGGCGACGACGGGGGCGACGCCGATGGTGGACTCCAGCGAGAGGTCCATCCGCCCGGCGATCAGGACGAGGGCCTCGGCGAGCACCAGCAGGCTCAGTTCGGTGGACTGCTGGGCGACGCCGATCAGGTTGTCGGCGGTCAGGAAGGCCGGGGAGGCGATGAAGCCGATCACGCCGAGCACCAGCAGCACCGGGAGGAGCGAGAGGTCGCGGTAGCGGCGCAGGTCGAGCCGCGGCCGGGCGTCGAGCCGGGGCGGGGCCGGGGCGGGCGCGGCGGTGTCAGTGGGAGACATGGCTGTCCTCTCCGGTGGTGTGCGTCGGCCCGGTGTCGGCGGGGTGCCTCCCGGCCATGCCCTCCATGGCGGCGACCAGCTGCTCGTCCCGCCGGTCCGGGCCGAACTCGGCGACGATCCGGCCGTGGAACATCGCCAGCACCCGGTCGCAGCGGCGCAGGTCGTCCAGTTCGTCGGAGACGATCAGGGCGGCCCGGCCGTCGTCGGCGACCCGGCGGATCCGGCCGAGCAGGAAGTCCTTGGAGCGGACGTCCACCCCGTTGGTCGGCCGGATCGCCACCAGTACCCGCGGGTCGGTGGCGAGCGCCCGGGCGATCACCACTTTCTGCTGGTTGCCGCCGGAGAGCTCGGCGACGGGGGTGCGCGGGCCGGGGGTCTTGATGTCGAGGTCGGCGATCATCCGGTCGGCGAAGGCGGCGGTCCGGGCAGGCAGCACGGTGCCGTACGGGCCGAGCTGGTCGGTGACGGTCAGGGTGGCGTTCTCGGCCACGCTGCGGCCGCCGACCAGGCCCTGGAGGTGGCGGTCCTCCGGGACGAGGGCGAGTCCGGCCGCGAGCGCCGCGGGGACGTCCCCCGGGCGGACGGCCCGGCCGGCCACGGCGATCCGCCCGGCGGTGGGCCGGTGCAGGCCGGCGAGGGTCTCGCCGAGGCGGACGGCGCCGCTCGCGGTGGCGCCCGCGAGGCCGACCAGTTCACCGGGCCGGAGGGTGAGCGACACCTCCCGGTAGGCGTCCGCCAGGGCGAGGCCGTCGACCTCCAGGAGGGCGGGACCGTCGGGCACCGCCGGGCGCGGTCGTACCGCGGCCGTCACCGGGGCGCTGTCCCCGGTCATCGCCTCCACCAGGGCGGCCTGGTCCAGCCCGGCCACCGGCGCGGTGAGGACGTGCCGGGCGTCGCGGTAGACGGTGACGCTGTCGCACAGCTCGTACACCTCCTTGAGGTGGTGGGAGATGAACAGGAAGGCCACGCCCTGCTGTTGGAGCTCGCGCAGCTTGGCGAAGAGCCGGTCGATGCCGCGGGCGTCCAGCTTGGCGGTCGGTTCGTCGAGCACGATGAAGCGGGCGCCGAAGGACAGGGCCCGGGCGATCTCGACGAACTGCCGCTGCTCGACGGTGAGTTCGCCGGCCCGGGCGTCCGGGTCGACGTCCACGCCGTACTCGGCGAGCAGGTCGGCGGCGCGCAGGCGCAGCCGGCGCCAGTGGATCGGGCGCAGGCCGCCGCCGCTCTGCCGGTTGAGGAAGAGGTTCTCGGTGACGGTCAGTTCGTCGATGACGGTGGAGCGCTGGTAGACGCAGGCGACCCGGGAGCGCCAGGCGGCGGTGTCGCCGTGGCCGGGCGCGGGCTCGCCGGAGAACCGCAGGGTGCCGGTGTCGGGGCGGTGCAGTCCGGTGAGGATCGACACCAGGGTGGACTTGCCGGCGCCGTTGCGCCCGACCAGGGCGTGCGACTCCCCGGGGGCGACGGCGATCCGGGCGTCGCGCAGGGCGACGGTGGCGCCGAAGCGCTTGGTGATGCCGGTGGCCTCGACGACCGGGGCGGTGGTGTCCATGCTGCGCGACCTTCCACGATTCGGCGCGGGTGGCTCAGTGCGAGACGTTGTTGCCCCAGAGGCTCTTGTCGTCCACGTTGGCCTTGGTCACCAGCGGCGCCGGCAGCTGGTCCTCCAGGCCGTTCGGGAGCTGGATGATGGTCGAACCGTGGTCGGTGGGGCCGGGGTTGAAGGTCCGGCCCTGGGTGGCGGCCTCGGCGTAGGACAGCGCGTACTTGGCGTAGAGGTCGGCGGGCTGGGAGACGGTGGCGTCGATCTTGCCCTGCCGGATCGCGTCGAACTCCTGCGGGATGCCGTCGTTGGAGACGACGGTGATGTGGCCGGGCTGCCCGGCCGGCTTGAGCAGGCCCTTCTGGTCCAGCAGCGCGAGGGTGGGCTGCAGGAAGACGCCGCCGGCCTGGAGGTAGAGGCCGTTGAGGTCGGGGTTCTGGGCGAGCGTGGCCTGGAGCTTGGCGGAGGCGACGTCGCCCTTCCAGTCGGTGGGCAGCGCGAAGACCTGGATGCCGGGGTACTTCTGCTTCATGCAGTCGGCGAAGGCCTCCGAGCGGTCCCGGCCGTTGATCGAGGTCAGGTCGCCCTCGAACTCGGCGACCTTGCCCTTCCCCTGGAGCTGCTCGCCGAGGAACGTGCAGGCCCGGGTGCCGTAGGCGCGGTTGTCGGCCCGCACCACCATGTAGACGTCGCCCTTGTCGGGCCGGGTGTCGACGCTGATCACCGGGATCTTCTTGGCCTTCAGCTGGTCCAGGGTGGCGGCGATGGCGCCGGTGTCCTGGGGGGCCATCACCACGGCCTTGGCGCCGGTGTTCTCGAAGGCCTGCACGTTGGCGGCGAGCTTGGTGACGTCGTTCTGCGAGCTGCTGATCGGCAGGGTGTTCGCCCCGGCGGCGCTGATGTCCGTCTTCAGGTACTGGGCGTACGAGTTCCAGAAGTCGGAGTCCGAGCGGGGCAGGTCGATGCCGATCGCGGGCTTGCCGCCGCCCGAGGCGCCGGTGTCGCTGCCCCGGTTGCAGGCGGTGCCGAGGCCGGCCAGCAGGACGGCGGCGCCGAAGGCGGCGGCGGTCCGGGAGAGGGGGGTCTGCATGGTCTGCACTCCTTCGGGACATCCGAGGTCTCGGCGCGGACGGGACATCCGAGGTCTCGGCGCGGGTGGGGCCGACGGACGCGACCGGCGAGGGCACCCGGCGGTGCGCACAGGGGAGGGAGGCGGAGTTCCCGGTGATTCATCGGGTGAATCCCGGCCCGGTGGACGCTAGACCCTGGGCCGGACACCCGCAAGGGTCCGGACAGCAGCATTTCGGCAAGCTTCCTGACGATGTCTCGGAGAGACCTCGGATGAATCCCTTGCCGTCGGATCCGACGGCTCGTAGAGTCCAGCACCACGGCAGCAAGTCATCGGATGTATGGGAGTCGCTCTGATGAAGTTGATGCGCCTGGGCCCGGTCAGGGCCGAGCGCCCGGTGATCCAGACTCCGGACGGCCGACTGCTCGACGCCTCCGCCGTCACCCCGGACTACGACGGCTACTTCCTCGCCCACGACGGCCCGGCCCGCCTGCACGAGGCGCTCGCCGCCGACCGGCTGCCGGAGACGACCGCGGGCGGACTGCGGGTCGGCGCCCCGGTCGCCCGCCCGGGCAAGGTCGTCTGCATCGGGCTCAACTACCGCGACCACGCAGAGGAGACCGGTGCCGCGATCCCCACCCGGCCGGTGGTGTTCCTCAAGGACCCGGGCACCGTCGTCGGCCCGTACGACAAGGTCCTCATCCCCCGCGGCTCCGTCAAGACCGACTGGGAGGTCGAACTCGCCGTGGTGATCGGCCGCCGCGCCCGCTACCTCGACTCCCCCGAGGAGGCCCGGGAGGCGATCGCCGGCTACGCGATCAGCAACGACGTCTCCGAGCGGGAGTTCCAGCTGGAGTACTCCGGACAGTGGGACCTCGGCAAGTCCTGCGAGACCTTCAACCCGCTCGGCCCCTGGCTGGTGACCGCCGACGAGATCACCGACCCGCAGGACCTGGAGCTGCGACTCTCCGTCGACGGCGTGCCGCGCCAGCACGGCAGCACCAAGAACATGATCTTCGACGTGGCCCACCTGGTCCACTTCCTGAGCCGGCACCTCGTCCTGGAACCCGGCGACGTGATCAACACCGGTACCCCGGCCGGCATCGCCCTCGGCCGGCCGGACAAGCCGTACCTGCGGCCCGGGCAGAGCGTCGAGCTGACCATCGACGGCCTCGGCACCCAGCGTCAGACCTTCACCCCGGCCTGAGAGCCCGACTCGAAGAGAACGCCCCCCCGAGCCGGGACCGCCCGAGACAGGAGCGCACGTGACCGCGCGGATCACCGCCGTCGACACCTACGACATCCGCTTCCCCACCTCCCGCGAGCTCGCCGGCTCCGACGCCATGAACCCCGACCCGGACTACTCCGCCGCCTACCTGGTGCTGCGCACCGACGCCGGGGACGGTCTGGAGGGCCACGGGTTCTGCTTCACCATCGGGCGCGGCAACGACGTCCAGGTGGCCGCGATCAACGCGCTGCGCCCGTACGTCCTCGGCCGGTCGGTCGAGGAGGTGTGCGCCGACCCGGCCTCGCTCAACCGGGCGCTCACCGGGGACAGCCAGTTCCGCTGGCTCGGCCCGGAGAAGGGCGTGATGCACATGGCCGTCGGCGCCGTGGTCAACGCCGTCTGGGACCTCGCCGCCAAACGCGCCGGCAAGCCGCTCTGGCGGCTGCTCGCGGACGCCACGCCCGAATGGCTGGTCTCCCAGGTCGACTTCCGCTACATCGCCGACGCCCTCACCCCCGCCGACGCCCTCGACCTGCTGCGCCGGGGTGCCGACGGACGGGCCGAACGCACCGCGGAGCTGCTGAACCACGGCTACCCCGGCTACACCACCTCGCCCGGCTGGCTCGGCTACTCCGACGAGAAGCTCGGCCGGCTCGCCCGCCAGGCCCTCGCCGACGGCTTCACCCAGATCAAGCTCAAGGTCGGCGCCGACCTCGCCGACGACATCCGCCGCTGCCGGGCGGCCCGGGCCGCGATCGGCCCCGGCATCCGGCTCGCCGTCGACGCCAACCAGCGCTGGAACGTCGCCGAGGCGATCGACTGGACCAGGGCCCTGGCCGAGTTCGACCCGTACTGGATCGAGGAGCCGACCAGCCCGGACGACATCCTCGGCCACGCCGCGATCCGCGCGGCCGTCGCCCCCGTCAAGGTCGCCACCGGGGAGCACGCGCAGAACCGGATCGTGGTCAAGCAGCTGCTCCAGGCCGGGGCGATCGACATCCTCCAGCTGGACGCGGCGCGGGTCGGCGGGGTGAACGAGAACCTGGCGATCCTGCTGCTGGCAGCCCGCTACGGCGTCCCGGTCTGCCCGCACGCCGGCGGCGTCGGGCTGTGCGAACTGGTGCAGCACCTGGCCATGTTCGACTTCGTCGCGCTGTCCGGCAGCACCGAGGACCGGGTCATCGAATACGTCGACCACCTGCACGAGCACTTCCTCGACCCCGTCGTGATCGACCGCGGCCGCTACCGCGCCCCGTGCGCGCCCGGCTTCTCGGCCGCCATGCTGCCCGACTCGATCAGCCGCTACACCTACCCCGACGGCGGCTTCTGGGCCGCCGACCTGGCCCGGACCGAGGAGATCCCCGCATGAACGGTACGGACGAGTTCACCGGACTGCGCGCGGTGGTGACCGGCGGCGCCTCCGGGATCGGCCTGGCCACCGCCCGGCTGCTGGCGGCGCGCGGCGCCGAGGTCGCGGTGCTCGACCTGGACCCGACCGGCGCCGAGAAGCCGCTGCACGGGCTGCGCGCCGACGTGGCCGACGACGCCTCGGTGCGGGCCGCCGTCGCCGAGGCGGCCGAACGGCTCGGCGGCATCGACGTGCTGGTCAACAACGCGGGCATCGGCGCGGCCGGCACCGTCGCCGACAATCCGGACGAGGAGTGGCACCGGGTGCTGGACGTGAACGTGCTCGGGATCGTCCGCACCACCCGGGCCGCGCTGCCGCACCTGCGCCGCTCCGCGCACGCCGCCGTCGTCAACACCTGCTCCATCGCCGCCACCGCCGGCCTGCCGCAGCGCGCGCTGTACTCGGCCAGCAAGGGCGCGGTGCTCTCGCTCACCCTGGCCATGGCCGCCGACCACGTCCGCGAGGGCATCCGGGTCAACTGCGTCAACCCCGGTACGGTGGACACCCCCTGGGTCGGCCGGCTGCTGTCCGCCGCCGAGGACCCGGCCGCCGAGCGGGCCGCCCTGAGCGCCCGCCAGCCGCACGGCCGGCTGGTCACCGCCGAGGAGGTGGCCGCCGCCATCGTCTACCTCGCCTCGCCGGCCGCGGGCTCCGTCACCGGCACCGCCCTCGCCGTCGACGGCGGCATGGCGGGCCTGCGGCTGCGCCCCGCGACCTCGTGAGCACGCTCCGCGGACTCGTGGGCCCGCTCGGCTTCGGCGGCGCCGCGATCGGCAACCTCTACGCCCCCGTCACCGACCGGGCGGCCGCCGAGGCAGTGGACGCGGCCTGGGCAAGCGGGGTGCGCTACTTCGACACCGCCCCGCACTACGGGCTGGGCCTCGGCGAACGCCGGCTCGGCGCCGCCCTGCGCGACCGGCCGCGCGCCGCGTACACCCTCTCCACCAAGGTCGGCCGGCTGCTCGAACCGCTCGACACCCCCGACGGCGACGACCTGGCCAACGGCTTCGCCGTGCCCGCGACCCACCGCCGCCGCTGGGACTTCACCGCCGACGGGGTACGGCGGAGCCTGGAGGCCAGCCTGACCCGGCTCGGCCTGGACCGGATCGACCTGGTCTACCTCCACGACCCGGACGACCACGCCGACCAGGCCCTCACCGAGGCCTACCCGGCCCTGGAACGGCTGCGCGCGGAGGGCGTGGTCGGCGCGATCGGCATCGGCATGAACCAGACCTCGGTCCCGGCCCGGTTCGTCCGGGAGACCGACCTGGACGCCGTCCTGCTGGCCGGCCGGTACAGCCTGCTCGACCAGCGCGGCCTCGACGAGCTGCTGCCCGAGGCCCACCGGCGCGGGGTGGCGGTGGTGATCGGCGGGGTGTTCAACTCCGGCCTGCTCGCCGACCCCCGGCCCGGCGCCACCTACGACTACGCCCCGGCCCCATCCGAACTCCTCGACCGGGCCCTGCGGTTGAGGGCGGCCTGCGCCCGGCACGGCGTCCCGCTGCGGGCGGCCGCGCTGCACTTCCCGTTCGGCCACCCGGCGGTGGCGGGCGTGCTGGTCGGCGCCCGCTCGGCCGAGGAAGCCCACGACGCGGCCGCCCTGCTGGGCACGCCCGTCCCCCCGGCCCTGTGGGAGGAACTGCGCGCCGAGGGCCTGCTGCCCCGCCACGTGCCCACGCCTTCGACGTCCCCATGGGAGAAGCCCCCGTGCGAGTAGCCCTTCACACCCGCGTACGCGCCGACCGCGTCACCGCGTACGAGCAGGCGCACCGAGCCGTGCCCGAGGAACTGACCGCCGCCATCCGCGCGGCCGGCGTCACCTCCTGGACCATCTGGCGCAGCGGCACCGACCTCTTCCACCTGCTGGACTGCGCCGACTACGCCCGGCTGCTGGCCGAATTGGAGCGGCTGCCGGTCAACGTCGCCTGGCAGGCCCGGATGGCCGAGCTGCTGGACGTGGTGCACGACTACTCGGCCGAGGGCGCCGCCGCCGGCCTCCCGGTGGTGTGGGAGCTTTGACGCCGATCGTCGACGCCCACCACCACCTCTGGGACCTCTCGGTCCGCGACCAGGACTGGCTCACCGGGGATCAACTGGCACCGCTGCGAAGGGACTTCTCGCTCGCCGACCTGCACCCCGAGGCGGCGGCCGCCGGGGTGCGAGCGAGCGTGCTGGTGCAGACCGTGACGGTGGCCGCGGAGACCCCGGAGTTCCTGGCGCTGGCGGCGGGCGACGGACTGGTGGCGGGGGTGGTGGGCTGGACCGACCTCACCGCGCCGGAGGTCGCCGACCGGCTCGCCGCTCTGCGCGAACTCCCGGGCGGAGAACGGCTGGTGGGCATCCGCCACCAGGTGCAGGGCGAGCCGGATCCGGACTGGCTGGTACGCCCCGACGTCCTGCGCGGCCTCGCCGCGGTGGCGGACGCCGGGCTGGCGTACGACCTGGTGGTGCTGCCGCACCAGCTGCCGGCCGCGACCGCCGCCGCCCGGGCGGTACCGCACCTCACCTTCGTCCTCGACCACCTGGGCAAACCGCCGGTCGCCTCCGGCGAGTTGGAGCCGTGGGCCCGCCGACTCCGCCGGTTCGCGGCACTGCCGAACACGGTGGCCAAGCTCTCCGGCCTGGTCACCGAAGCGGACTGGGCCCACTGGACGATCCCGGACCTCCGCCCCTACGCCGACCTCGCCCTGGAGGCCTTCGGGCCGGACCGGCTGATGTTCGGCTCGGACTGGCCGGTGTGCCTGCTGGCCGCGCCCTACGGCCGGGTGCTGGCAACCGCCCGGGAGCTGACCTCCGCCCTGGGCACGGACGAGCGGGCTGAGGTGTTCGGCGGCACGGCGGTCCGCGCGTACGACCTCCGGTGCGACGCCATATGCCCCGAGTCCTCCGATGTATCACCCCCGGACGGCATCGCCGAGTACCGCAACTCCCGGGAAAATCCGAGCTGTTAGGAACCTTTCCTTTCTCATTGATCGGATGTATAGCTGTGTCGTTCCGGTTTTCATCCGATCGGGAGGCGCCAGATGCCCATCAGCGAAAGGCAGTTCGCCGTCCTGGGCGGGGGCGTCGCGGCCGGGCTCGCGACCGGCGGGCTGGGCGCCGGCCCGGCGGCCGCCGCCGCACCGCCGGAGGACTGCAGAGACCCCACGCACACCGTCACCTTCGACCGCCACTCTCTGCTGGTCGACGGCCGCCGCACCCCCGTCTGGTCCGGCGAGTTCCACCCCTTCCGGCTGCCCGCCCCCCGCCTCTGGCGGGACGTCCTGCAGAAGTTGCGCGCCGCCGGCCTGCACCGGCCCGGCGGGGCCCGGCACCGTCGCGCTCACCCTCCTCGGCCTCGCGGCCGGCGGCACGACCTGACGATCCATCAGATGAAGCACATGCCATCCCACTCCCCCGAAGGACGGCCATGTCGGATGCACGCGCCCGGACCCGGTCCGGGCTGATCGCCCTCGCGGCGGCCCTCGCCACCACCGGCGCCCTGCTCGGCGGCCCGGGCGCCGCGGCGGACGACGGGCAGCGCGCCCGCGCCCAGGACGTCTGGGTCTCCCCGCACGGCCACGACGACGCCCCCGGAACCGCCCACCGGCCGGTCCGCACCCTCGACCGGGCCCGGCAGCTGGTCCGCTCCCGCACCGCCCACCTCACCGCCGACCTCACCGTCCACCTCGGCCCCGGCACCTTCCGCCTCGACCACCCGCTGGCCCTGGACGCGGCCGACTCCGGCGGCAACGGCCACACCGTGGTCTGGCAGGGCACCGGTTCCACCGTCCTCAGCGGCGGGGCCCGGGTCACCCGTTGGCGCCCCGCGCCCGACCACCCCGGCCTGTGGTCGGCCCCCGCCCCCCAGGGCCTGGACAACACCCGGCAGCTCTACGTGGACGGCGTCCGGGCCGAACGCGCCGCCGGCGCCCTGCCCGTCACCCTCACCAGGACGGACACCGGCTACACCGCCTCCGCCGACACCCTCGCCCACTGGCGCAACCCCGCCGACCTGGAGTTCGTCTACACCGGCGGCACCGGGGTGTTCAACGCCAGGACGTACGGCCTCGGCGGCTGGACCGAACCGCGCTGCCCCGTCGCCGCCGTCCACGGCACCGAGATCACCATGGCCCAGCCCTGCTGGGACAACTCCACCAAGCGCGCCGTCTTCCCCGACAACCCCGGCCGCACCGTCAACATGGTCGGCCCCGGCTCGCTCACCGAACACGCCCAACCCGCCTACCTGGAGAACGCCTTCGAGCTGCTGACCCAACCCGGCCAGTGGTACCTCGACCGCACCGAGCGCACCGTCTACTACCGCCCCCGCCCCGGCGAGGACCTCACCGACGACGGCACCGACGTCGAGGCCCCGGTGCTCCAGCAGCTCGTCACCGCCGCCGGCACCGCCCAGGCCCCCGTGCACGACCTGGCCTTCCGCGGCCTGCGCTTCGAGTACGCGACCTGGCTCACCCCCTCCACCCCCGAAGGCTTCTCCGAGATCCAGGCCGGCTACACCCTCACCGGGCCGAACGGCTACGCGACGGAGGGCCTGTGCGGCTACGCCCAGGGCGGCAGTTGCCCGTACGGCGCCTGGACCAAGGAGCCCGGCAACGTCTCCGTGCAGCACGGCCAACGGGTCGAGTTCAGCGGCGACGTGTTCACCCACCTCGGCGCGGCCGGGCTCGAACTCGGCGACGGCGCCCAGCAGTCGACCGTACGCGACGACGTCTTCACCGACATCTCCGGCAACGGCGTCGAGGTCGGCGGCACCGATGTCACCGACCCCGCCACGGCCGCGGACATCACCCGGGACAACCTGGTCACCGACAACCACCTCTACGCCCTGCCGGTCGAATTCCGGGGCGGCGTCGCCGTGTTGAACGGCTACAGCCGGCACGACACGATCTCCCACAACCAGATCGACCACATCCCCTACACCGCGATCTCGCTCGGCTGGGGCGGCTGGCCCGACAAGATCAAGCACCCCGCCACGCCCAACTACTCGCACGACAACGAGGTCAGCGACAACCTCATCCACGACCACATGCAGGTGCTGGACGACGGCGCCGGCATCTACACCCAGGGGCTGACGGGCAGTTCGCTCGCCGACGGCGAGAAGGTCACCGGCAACGTCATCCACGACCAGTGGGGCATCGGCAAGGCCGTCTACACCGACAACGGCTGCACCTACGAGACCGTCGCCGGGAACGTCATGTACGGCGTCAGCTTCGCCGACGTCGCCAGCCGCCACACCGACTACCGGGACGCCCTCGGCAACAACGACCCGACCCTGATCAGCGGCAACTGGTGGGAGGAGGGCACCCCGGACGGCGACAACAAGGGCCTGGTCACCCGCGACAACCACCTCCTCGCCGACCCCTCCGACGCCCCGGACGACGTCGTCGCCGCGGCGGGCGTCGAGCCCGGCCACCGCTGGGTGCTGGACGTCCGCACCGCCGAGCCCGCCGTCCCCGCCGCGCCGCTGCGGGTGGGCACCTTCGCCGCCGACGGCGCGGTCTACGCGACCTGGAGCCCGGCCTACGTCGACCACGGCTCCCCGGTCGAGTCCTACCGGCTGACCGCGACCGGCGGCGGCCGGAGCGTCACCGCCGAGGTCTCCGCGGAGGACTTCGCCCGGACCGGCTACGGCGTCGTCCCCGGCCTGGCCGACGGCACCGCGTACACCGTCACCGTCACCGCCCGCAACGACCGGGGGCGCGGCGCGGAGTCCGTCCCCGCCGCACCGGTCACCCCCACGACCGGCGGCGGCGCCCAGCCCGCCGCGATCACCGGCGTGACCGGCTACGCCTCCGCCGGGGCCGTCAGCCTGCACTGGGCCGTCCCGGAGAGCACCGGCGACACCCCGGTCATCGGCTACACCGTGACCGCCTCCGACGGCCGTACCATCGCCGTCACCGGCCGGGACGCGCTCGACACCCAGCCCGCCCGCAAGGCGATGTTCCGGGTGGTCGACGGCCTGGAGCCCGGCACCACGTACACCTTCACCGTCGCGGCGGTCACCGCCACCGGCACCGGCCCGGTCGGCACCGCCACCGTCACCACCCCCGCTTCCTGACCACGGACCCCACCCCCACCCGAGGAGTCGGAATGCGCACACGATGGACGAGGCCCTGGGCCTCAGTGGTCACCGGAGCCCTGGTCGGGCTCTCCCTCACCGCCCTGGCCGCCGCCCCCGCCCACGCGGCCCCGGCCACGGCCCCCGCCCACCCCTTCCCCTCGCACACCGCCTACCAGGTCGGCATCACGCCCTCCGCCCCCCAGGCGAGCCGGGACGCGGCGGTGGAGAAGCAGTACGACTCCTGGAAGGCGAACTACCTGGTCCACGGCTGCGCCTCGAACGAGTACTACGTCTCCACCAAGGGCGACGGCGACGCCACCGACAACGGCCCGGTCTCCGAGGGCCAGGGCTACGGCATGAACATCGTGCCGCTGATGGCGGGCTACGACGCCGACGCCCAGAGCGAGTTCGACGGGATGTGGCAGCTGGTCAAGGACCACCGGGACCAGTACGGGCTGATGCAGTGGCAGCTCGACGGCAAAAGCTGCCAGTACTACAGCACCGGCACCCCCGACTCCGCCACCGACGGCGACCTCGACATCGGCTACGGCCTGATCCTCGCCGACCGGCAGTGGGGCGGCTACACCGCCGACGCCCAGCAGTGGCTGGCCTCGGTCTACGCCCACGACGTGGCGCCGGACGGGCACCTCAAGTGCGAGGACGACGGCCCGAACACCGACACCCGCCCCTCCGACCACATGCTGGACCACCTGCGGGCGTTCGCCGCCTACGACACCGCCCACGACTGGAACAAGGTGATCGCCCGCACCGAGGCGGTGCTCAGCTCCTTCACCGCCACGTACTCGCCGAACGCCGGCCTGGTGTCGGACTTCGTCATCGGCGCCGACACCGCCTCCCCGAGCCCGGCCCCGGCGGACTACCAGGAGAAGCAGCCGGACGACATCGTCGGCTACAACTCCATCCGGGTCCCCTGGCACCTGGGCACCGACGCGCTGCTGTCGGGCAGTTCCACCGCGGCCACCTCGTACGCGCTCGCCCAGCAGGAGTCGGCCTGCCTGAAGGGCGAGTCCGGCGGCAACCCGCAGAACGTCTACCCGCACACCAAGCTGGACTGCACGCCCTACTCCACCGAGCAGTCCGAGGCGGCCGGTGACGCGGTCGGCCCGGCGGCGATGGCGGCCGGCGACCAGGCCTGGACGGACGCGATCTGGAACGCCCTGGGCGCCAACCCCTTCGGCGACCACTACTACGGCGAGACCATCAAGACCCTGGTCTACCTGGTGATGGCGGGCGACTACTGGAGCCCGACCGCCGCGACCACCCCGCCCCCGGCCACCTGCTCCTCCGGCCAACTGCTCGGCAACCCCGGGTTCGAGAACGGCGCCGACACCGCGCCCTGGACGACCGGTTCGACCCTCGGCTTCAACCCGATCACCGCCGCCACCAGCGCCGAACCCGCGCACTCCGGCAACTGGGTCGCCTGGTTCAACGGCAACAGCAGCGCCGACACCGACACCGTCGCCCAGACCGTCGCCATCCCGAGCGGCTGCACCGCGACCCTGAGCTACTGGCAGCACGTCGACTCCACCGAGAACACCACCACCGCGACCCCGGACACCTTCACGGCCCAACTCCTGGACGGCAGCGGCACGGTGCTCACCACCCTGGCGACCACCTCCAACCTGGACGCCGCCCCCGGCTACGTCCAGCGCTCCTTCGACGTCTCCGGCTACGCCGGGCAGACCGTCACCCTCAGGTTCACCGGCACCGAGACCGACACCAACGGCGGCACCACCACCTTCGTCATCGACGACACCGCGCTGACCGTCACCCCCACCGGCAGCGGGACCGGCGCGACGGCCCCGACGTCAAGGGCCGCCAGCCGGACCGGGACGGGTACCACGCGCTGATCGCACCCCAGGGCTGCTAGACCCCCTCCCCCGGCGCTGCGGGCGGCCCGCCCGCAGC
>NZ_JBEOSV010000040.1:51299-85800 GCF_040303245.1 Kitasatospora sp. NPDC096077
TTCGGGGCCCCCCGCCGGCCGGGGCGGGCTCCCCCCGTGTGACCGCACCGCGGGGGGGGCCCCCCCCCCGCGGGGGGGGGGGGGGGGCCCCCCCCCCCCCCGCCCCTTCCCCCTCGGAGAGGAACTCCCCCACATGTCATGGTCCTTGAGCAGACGCCCCGAGCGGCGCCCCGGCGCCCACCGGGGCCTGCCCCTGCTCACCGCCGCCCTGCTCACGGTCGGCTTCGCGACGGCCCAGACGGCCGTCGCCGCCCCACCGCCGGCCCCCGCCGCGTCCGGCGCCTCCGGCGCGTCCGGCAACTGGGTCACCTGGGACGGCAGCAAGCTGTCGTACGCCTCGGACGCCCAGGGCAACCGCGTCCCGGACTACTCCTTCGCGGGCTACGCCGGCGGCGGCGTGCCGCTGCCGCAGGTCGCCACCAAGGTCACCGTGCCGCCACCGAGCGGCGGGGACGACACGGCGGCCGTCCAGAGCGCGATCGACCAGGCCGGCGCCCTCCCGCTGGACGCCGACGGCTTCCGCGGAGCCGTCCAACTCTCGGCCGGTCAGTACCAGTTGGCGGGAACTCTGAGCATGGGTGTGAGCGGGGTGGTGCTGCGCGGCGCCACCGCCGACTCGGCCGACACCAGCCTGGTCGCGACCGGCGCGACCTCCCGCACGCTGATCCAGCTGGGCAGCACCAGCGCCAACTACACCGTGGTCGGCAGCGCCCAGAACGTCACCGACTCCTACGTCCCGGTCGGCGGCACCGTCCTCACCCTCGCCGACGCCGGCGGCTTCGCGGTCGGCGACCAGGTGGTGGTGGAGCGCCCGACCACCCAGGCCTGGATCGACGCGATGGGGATGACCTCCTACTGGAGCCCCAACTGGAGCCTGCGCAGCGAGCGGACCGTCAAGGCCGTCAACGGCAACCGGATCACCATCGACGCCCCGCTGACCACCGCACTGGAGTCCCAGTACACCCAGGCGACCGTCTACCACTACACCTACCCGCGGATCAACCACGTCGGCATCGAGAACCTCAGCGCCGACGGCCAGGCGATGACCGCCGACCCCGACTACGCGACGGACTTCTACAACTCCAGCCTCTCCGAGGTGAACGCGGTCGAGGACGGCTGGATCACCAACGTCTTCACCCACCACTTCGGCCAGAACGGCGTCACCGGCCTCAACTCCCAGAGCCGGCGGATCTCCGTGGTGCACACCGGCGCGCTGGACATGGTGGTCAACACCGCCACCTCGGCCCGCTCCGACGGCTACACCCTCCAGGGCCAGGAGAACCTGATCCAGGACTGCCGGTTGAGCGGCACCAAGGTGCACGCCTTCGAGACCGAGGCCCGGCAGTCCGGGCCGAACGTGTACTCCGACTGCACCGCCACCTCGACCCAGACCTCCTTCGACTCCGGCGGCCACCAGCGCTGGGGCGGCGGCACCCTGTACGACGACGTGAGCATCGCGGGCGGCTCGCTCAACATGCTCAACTACGGCAGCCAGGGCACCGGCCACGGCTGGGGCGACGGCAACAGCACCGCGTGGAACTGCAACGTCGGCAGCTACACCATCATGAGCCCGCCGACCGCGCACAACTGGGCGATCGGCTGCACCGGCACGCTGGGCAGCGGCAGCACCGGTGAGATCCAGAACCCGGGCGCCAACGTGCTGCCGCAGAGCCTCTACAACGAGCAGCTCGCCGAACGCCTCGGCTCCACCACCCCGCCGCCCGCCGACGCGGGCCAGCAGCTGCTGGGCGTCCAGGTGTCCGCGCCGACGCTGGTGTTCATCAACCGCACCACCGGCGAGACCGTCCGCCGGCCGCTCTCCTGACGTCCACCGCGACGCCGTCGGCGGGCGGGCCACCTCACCGGCCGACGGCGTAGCCCTGCATCCCGCGCGGATTGGCGCCCGCCGACAGCACACCCGTCTCGGGATCGCGGGCGACCGCGCACAGCCGCCCCTCCGACCAGGGCCCGCCGACGGTGACCTGGTGCCCGCGCCGGCGCAGCCGCTCGACGGTCCCCGGGTCGAAGTGGGACTCCACGAACAGGCTGCCGGGCCGGCTGCGGCGGGGGTGGAAGGAGCTGGGGAAGCCCTCGGTGTGCCAGTTGGGCGCGTCGATGGCGCCCTGGAGGTCCAGCCCGCCGCGCACGGGCGGGCGCAGCGCGGCGGCGAGGAAGAAGTGCAGGCTCCACTGGTCCTGCTGGTCGCCGCCGGGGGTGCCGAAGGCCAGCACCGGTCGGTCGCCGCGCAGGGCGAGCGAGGGCGACAGGGTGGTGCGCGGTCGGCGGCCGGGGGTGAGGGTGCTCGGCAGGCCCCGGGTGAGCGTGGCCATCTGCAACCGGGTGCCGAGCGGGAAGCCGAGGCCGGGGACGACCGGGTTGGACTGCAGCCAGCCGCCGCTCGGGGTGGCCGAGACCAGGTTGCCCCAGCGGTCCACCACGTCCAGGTGGCAGGTGTCGCCCCGGGTGGCGCCGTCGCTCCCGACGGTCGGCTCACCGGCGCCGGGAGCGTCCGCCAGGTCCTCCCCGTGCAGCACGTACTCCGCGAGGCGGGGTTCCCGCCCGTCCGGGCTGCCGGGCCGCAGTTCGTGGGACGCCTGATCACCGATCAGGCCGCGCCGGGCGTCGTTGTACGACGGCGACAGCAGCGCCCCGATCGGCACCTCGGCCGCGTCGCCGTACCAGGCCTCGCGGTCGGCCATCGCGAGCTTGGTGCCCTCGACCAGGGTGTGCACGTACTCGGCCTCGTCGAGCGACCCCAAGTCCTGCGACAGCAGGGCGAGTTGCTGGAGGAACACCGGCCCCTGGCTCCACGCCCCCGGCTTGGCGACCGTCCACCCGTTCCAGCTGTACGTCACCGGACCCTCGTAGTGCGCACTGTACCCCGCCAGGTCGTCCCCGGTCAGGGTCCCCGCGTGGCGCTCGCCCGAGCTGTCCATCGCGGGCCGGGCGGCGAAGGCGGCGAGCGCCTCGGCGATGAAGCCCTCCCGCCAGATCCGCCGGGCGGCGTCGATCTGCGCCTCGCGCCCGCTCCCGGCGGCCTCCGCCTCGCGGAGCAGCCGCCGCCAGGTCGCGGCGAGCGCCGGGTTGGTCAGCAGCGCGCCGGGCTGCGGCGCCCGCCCACCGGGCAGGTAGAGCTCCGCCGAGCTGGTCCACTCCTTCTCGAACAGCTCCCGCACCGTCTCGACGGTGGACCCGACCTGCTCGACCGCCGGGTGTCCGTACTCGGCGTAGCCGATGGCGAAGCGCAGTACGTCGGCGAGCCGCCGGGTGCCGTGGTCACGCAGCAGCAGGAGCCAGGCGTCGAAGGCCCCTGGTACGGCGGCGGCCAGCGGTCCCGTCCCGGGGACGAGCGAGAGCCCGAGCGCGCGGTAGTGCCCGACGCTCGCCCCGGCCGGGGCCGGGCCCTGCCCGCAGAGCACCCGCACCGGCCCGCCCGCCGGCGCCAGGATGATCGGCACCTCCCCCGCGGGCCCGTTCAGGTGCGGCTCGACCACCTGGAGGGTGAACCCGGCGGCCACCGCCGCGTCGAAGGCGTTCCCGCCGGCCTCCAGCACCGCCATCCCGGCCGCCGACGCCAACCAGTGCGTCGACGACACCATCCCGAAGGTCCCCTGCAACGTCGGTCGGGTCGTGAACATCGCCATCCCCTCCATGCCCTCCGTGCCCGTACGGCCGGAACGAATCCTGACCATTGGAACGAATCCTCACCGCCCTCGCCCGACTTGTCACCACCGCCCCGCCCGGCGCCTCACCCGGTGAGCGTCTGGGTCCCCAGCACGGTGAGCAGGGTGAGCCGCTCGGCGGCCTCGGTGCCGGGCTCCGCCGTGTAGACCATGATCCGCAGGTCGCTGCCCGCCACGGTGAGCACGTCGCAGTCCAGCGTCAGCGGGCCGACCCGAGGATGGTCGATGATCTTGCGCGCGGCCTCGTGCCGCCCGACCGTCCCGGAGTCCCACAGCTCGGCGAACCGCCGGCTGCCCGCGTACAGCTCCCCGACCAGCCGCCGCAGGCGCGGGTCGGCCGGGTACCGGTCGGCGGCCGCACGCAGGTCGGCGACCAGGGCGGCCTCGAAGGCGCGCCGGGACTCCGGCGTGTGCCGGGCCCGGCTGCCGGGACCGAGGAAGTGCCGCCACACACCGTTGCGTTCGGTGCCCCGCCACCCGCTCGGATCGCCCATCAGCGCCGCGTACGGCGGGTTGGCGGTCAGCAGGGTCCAGGTGGCGTCGTAGACCGCCACCGGTGTCCCGGCCAGCCGGTCCAGCAGCCGCTGGACGCTCGGGCCGAGGTGGGTGGGCACCGTCTCCGGGCCCGGCGGCGCCAGTCCGGCCAGCCGGAACAGGCGGTCACGCTCGTCGTCCGACAGCCGTAGCGCCCGGGACAGGGCACCGACCACCTGGGCCGAGGGGTTGGCGGCGCGCCCCTGTTCGAGCCGGGTGACGTAGTCGGCGGAGATGCCCGCCAGCAGCGCCAGCTCCTCCCGGCGCAGCCCCGCGGCCCGCCGGTGCCCCCCGCTCGGCAGCCCGGCGGCCTCCGGTGCGCACCGGTCCCGCCAGCGCCGCACCGCCCGTCCGAACTCCGCGTCCGCCATTCCTGCCATGCCCGCCAGTCTGCCCTCCGTGCGGGCCGGTCTGCCTGGTACCGCTGGTCCCAGGAACATGGGACGGCTGGCTGCCCGCGCCGCCCCGGCGAATGCTGGGGGCATGACGACAACACTGATCACCGGAGCCAACAAGGGCCTGGGCTTCGAGACCGCCCGCCGGCTCCTCGCCGCCGGCCACACCGTCTACCTCGGCTGCCGGGACGCCGAGCGCGGCCGCCGGGCCGCCGAGGAGCTCGGCGCCCGGATGGTCCTGCTCGACGTCACCGACGACGCCTCGGTGGCCGCGGCGGCCCGGGCGGTCGAGGCCGACGGCGGGCTGGACGTCCTGGTCAACAACGCCGGCATCGAGGCCCGGGGCGACGGCAACGCGGTGGTCGGCCCCGCCGAGGTGACCGGGGAGCTGATGCGGCGGGTCTTCGACACCAACGTCTTCGGCCCGGTCCGCGTGCTGCACGCCTTCCTCCCCCTGCTGCTGCGCTCCCCGGCCCCGGTCGTGGTCAACGTCAGCAGCGGCTTGGCCTCGCTGACCCGGGTCAGTGAGCCCGGCACCCCGACCCACGCCTACCCGGGGGTCGCCTACCCGGCCTCGAAGACCGCGGTCAACATGATCACCGTGCAGTACGCCAAGGCCTTCCCGACCTTGCGGATCAACGCCGTGGAGCCCGGGTTCACCGCGACCGACCTGAACGGCAACACCGGCGTCCAGTCCGTGGCCCAGGGCGCCGAGATCATCGTCCGGATGGCCCAGCTGGGCCCGGACGGTCCCACCGGCGGCTACTTCGACATCCACGGCCGCCTCCCCTGGTAGGGCCGGTCCGGGCCCGGCCCGCTACTCCTCGGTGTCGGGCAGCCGGTCCTGGCCGACCAGGCGGTGGCCGCGTTCCGCCGACTCCCGGACGGCGGCGAAGCCGTAGCCGCGCATCTCGTCCTCGTAGGCGCGCAGTGCGGCGGTGAGCGGGCGGCCCCCGGCGGCCTCGGCCAGGCGGGCGGTGAGCACCCTGGCGTCGCGCAGGGCGGTGTTGGCGCCGACGCCGAGGGTCGGGCTCATGGTGTGGACGGCGTCGCCGAGCAGGGTGACCGGGCCGGTCGGCCAGGCGGGGACGGGGACGCTGCTGCGGACCGTGACCGGGAAGACCGAGGCCGGGTCCTGGCGGGCGACCAGCTCGGCGAGGGCCGGGTGCCAGCCGTCCAGCAGGGAGAGCGTCAGCGCCTGCCGGCCGGCCCCGTCCAGTCCGAACAACTGCTCGTCGGTGCACGGCAGTTGATCCCGGCGGGCACCGAACACGCAGGCCAGGTAGGCGGTGTCCGGGCTGAGCGGGATCCCGGGGTCCAGCCGGGCGGCCGCCTCCTGCTGGGGTTCGCGGTAGCGCACCGGGGCGAGCCCGAGGAAGCGGCGCTGTGGGCCGAGGACGGTGGTCCACAGGCCCAGCAGTTCCGCCGGGAGCAGCTGTTCGGCGTCGGCCAGCGGCACCTTGCCGTACAGCAGCCGCAGTCCGGCGTCGACCACCCGGGCCCCGGGCAGGTGCTGCCGCCGGGTCACGGAGTTGACCCCGTCGGCGCCGACCAGGACGTCCCCCTCGGCGCTGCCACCGTCCGCGAAGTACGCGGTGACCGAACGGCCGCTCTCGTAGCGGGTGAGGGCGCTGCCGTAGTGCACGGCCCCGTCCAGCCCGGCGAGCAGGATCTGCCGCAGCGTCCGGCGGTTGACCGCGAGGTGCCCGCCGCCGGGCAGGTCGGCGGCGGGCGGCTGCTCCTGGGCGTGCAGCAGGCCGAGCCGGTGGTCGTAGGCGGCCGTCCGACCGCCGGGGGTGCCGGCGGTGGCGGCGAACAGCTCGAACGCCGGGGGTGTCAGGACCGCCCTGAGCGCGGTGATGCCGTCGGAGTCGATCCGGATGCGGTAGCCCTGGTCGCGGAACTCGGGGCCCGGGTCCTTCTCGTGGACGGAGAATCCGATCCCCGCCCGGCGGAGCCCTTGCGCGAGGGCCAGGCCGCCCAGGCCGCCCCCGGCGATGATGACATGAAGATCCGACACAGCCGTGTCCCTTCTCGATCGTGAAGACGAGGAAGGGACGCACCGGTTGTGCCGCGACGGGCACTGTACGAGCGGCGGACCGCCGTCCGGACTACCTACCGGACCGTGGCTTTCGTACGTCCACCGGCACCGTAGCACAACCCCCGTACTGTGGAGGCCCGTTGCGCCGCCACCGCCTCCGGGGCCGGAGTCTTACCGAAGCGTGACACGACGCCCGGAGCGGCCGTCCGGGCCGGGGTCGGGCGGTAACGTCGCCGGTCATGAGGATTCTGGTCACCGGCGGCGCCGGGTTCATCGGTTCGGAAGTCGTACGGACGCTGGTGGCCGCGGGCCACCGGGTGCGGGTGCTGGACGCACTGCTGCCCGCCGTCCACCCGTCCGGGGTGATGCCCGGGCTGCCGGCCGGGGTGGCGGCGCAGCGGGGCGACGTGCGGGACGCGGCGGCGGTCGAACGGGCGCTCGCGGGGGTGGACGCGGTCTGCCACCAGGCGGCGATGGTCGGCCTGGGACTGGACCTCGACGACGCGCCGGACTACGCGGGCTGCAACGACTTCGGCACAGCCGTGCTGCTCGCCGCGATGGCGCGCGCGGGCGTGCGGGACCTGGTGCTCGCCGGGTCGATGGTGGTGTACGGCGAGGGCCGCTACCGCTGCCCGCTGCACGGCGAGGTCTCGCCCGGGCCGCGGCGCCCGGAGGACCTGGCGGCCGGGCGGTTCGAGCCGCCGTGCCCCCGCTGCGGGGCGGAGCTGGCACCCGGGCTGGTCGCGGAGGACACCGCGGCCGACCCGCGCAACGTGTACGCGGCCACCAAGCTGGCCCAGGAGCACCTGGCCTCCGCCTGGGCCCGGGCCTGCGGGGGCCGGGTGCTGACGCTGCGCTACCACAACGTCTACGGGCCGGGCATGCCGCGCGACACCCCGTACGCCGGGGTCGCCTCGCTGTTCCGTTCGGCGCTGGCCCGGGGCGAGGCGCCCCGGGTGTTCGAGGACGGCGGCCAGCGCCGGGACTTCGTCCACGTCCGGGACGTGGCGGCGGCCAACCTCGCCGCGCTCGGCGTGCTCGGCGGCCGGCTCCCGGGCAGCGTCCGGGCGTACAACGTGGGCAGCGGCGAGGTCCGCACCATCGGCGAGCTGGCCGCCGCGCTCGCCGCCGCCCACGGCGGGCCGGCGCCGGTGGTGACCGGGGAGTACCGGCTCGGCGACGTCCGGCACATCACCGCGGACTCCGCCCGGCTGCGCGCGGAGCTCGGCTGGCGGCCCCGGGTGGCCTTCGCCGACGGGATGGCGGAGTTCGCGGCGGCGGCGCCCCAGCCGGTCTGAGCCGCGGAATCCGGGCAGGCCCCGGCGGCCGTCGCACCCCGGCGACGGCCGCAAGGCGCGGGCGACGGCCGTCAGGCGCGGGCGGCGGCCGTCAGGCGCGGGCGGCGGGCAGCACGATCTCGAAGCAGCAGCCCCCGGCGATGTTGCGCACCCGGGCCTGCCCGGCATGGGCCTCGACGATGCCCCGGACGATGGCGAGCCCCAGACCGGCCCCGCCCCCGCCCCGCTCCCGGGCCCCGCCCGGGTCCGCCGGGCGAGGGGTGCGGGCGCTGCTGCCGCGCCACCCGGTCTCGAACACCCGGGGCAGGTCCTGCTCCGGGATGCCGCCGCAGCCGTCGGCGACCGAGAGCACCACGGCGTCCGCCTCCCGGCGGGCGGAGACGGCCACCACGCCGTCCTCCGGGGTCGAGCGGATCGCGTTGACCAGCAGATTGCCGAGCACCCGGGTGATCTCCCCGGCGTCCACCTCGACCGGCTCGGCGGCGACCTGCCGCCCCTCCAGCCGGACGCCGCGCCGGCGGGCCAGCGGGTGGGCCCCGGCGAGCGCGTCGTCGACCAGGTCGTAGACGGACACCCGCGACAGCGACAGCGAGAGCGCGCCCGCCTGGATCCGGGACAGCTCGAACAGGTCGTCCACCATCCCGGTGAGCCGCTCGACCTCGGTCCGCATCCGGTGCAGGTACTGCTCCGGGTGTTCGGCCACGCCGTCCTCCAGCGCCTCCGCCATCGCCCGCAGGCCCGCCAGCGGGGTGCGCAGGTCGTGCGAGATCCAGGCGATCAGCTCCCGCCGGGAGGTGTCCAGCGCCTGGGCGCGGGCCCGGGACTCGGCCAACCGGGCGCTGGTGGCGGCGAGTTCGGCGCTGAGCTGGGCCAGCTCCAGGCCGAGCGGATGCTCCGGTGCGGAGAACCCGGTGTCGCTGCCGACGGTCCGAGCGGCCTCGGTCAGCGCCCTGCTGCCGGACACCACCTGGCGGCCGAGCAGGGCGGCGATGGCGAGCGAGACCACCGACGCCATGCCGAGCACGGTGATCACCACCCCGAGGTCGTGCCGGGACAGGAACATCGCCTGGGCGACGACGAAGGTCCCGGAGGTGACCGCGAGCACGGTGACGGCGGCGACGCAGAACAGCGAGAGCGCGAGCGAGCGCCGCCGCACCAGCCGGACGGCCGCCCAGCCGAGCAGACCGGCCCCGCCCGCGCCGAGCGCGGCGTACAGGGCGATCAGCAGCAGGTCCTTCACGCCGCCCCACCCTCCTCGACCACGGGGTCCGCCGCCGGGTCGAGCCGGTAGCCGACACCCCAGACGGTGGTGATCAGCACCGGCGCGGCCGGGTCGTGCTCGACCTTCTCGCGCAGCCGCCGGATGTGGACGGTGACGGTGGACAGGTCACCGAAGTCCCAGCCCCAGACCCGTTCCATCAGCTCCTGCCGGGAGAACACCGTCCGCGGCTGCCGCAGCAGGAACGCCAGCAGGTCGAACTCCCTTATCGTCAGCGACAGTTGGCGCCCGGCACGGTGAACGGTCCGGGCCTGCGGGTCGAACGTGATATCGCCGCAGACCACCGGCCCGCCGGACACCCGGGCGGCCCCGGCCCCGGCCCCGCCCCCGGACTCGGAGCCGGACCCGGTCGCCCGGGAGCGGCGCAGCACCGACTGCACCCGCAGCACCAGCTCCCGGGGGCTGAACGGCTTGGTGACGTAGTCGTCCGCGCCCAGCTCCAGGCCGAGGATGCGGTCGCTCTCGTCACCCTTGGCGGTCAGCAGCACCACCGGCAGGTCGGCGCCGTCCTCGTCGGAGCGCAGCCGGCGCAGCACCTCCAGGCCGTCGATCCCGGGCAGCATCAGGTCCAGGACCAGCAGGTCCGGGCGCCGGGTGCGGGCCAGCGTCAGGCCCTGCGGACCGTCGGTGGCCAGCTCGACGCGGTGACCGGCCCGGGTGAGGTAGCCGGCCACCACCTCGGACACGGTGGGGTCGTCGTCGACCACCAGGATGCGGCCGGGCGACGGCGGTCCGGCGGCGGTGCTGCGGCTGTCGTTCACCTCGCCGAGGATACGGGCCGCCCACCGCGGCCGGACGGCCCTGCGGCGGCGACGTTCGCGTTCCGTAAGATCCCTGCGAGCTCCGGTCGGCGATCCCCCGAACGGGCCCCGCCGGACAGGCGTAGCACTTCCGTAAGGGCGCGGTTCGGCTCCGCCGGGACCACCCGCGGTTAGCGTGACCGGCGTGACTCCTCCCCTCCTCCCCTCCCCGGTCGTCGACGTGGTGCTGCCCTGTCTCGACGAGGCCGCGGCCCTGCCCTGGGTGCTCGACCGGATCCCGCCCGGCTGGCGGGCGATCGTCGTGGACAACGGCTCCCGGGACGGCTCGGCCGACCTCGCCCGCTCGCTCGGCGCGACCGTGGTCGAGGAGCCCCGGCGCGGCTTCGGCGCCGCCTGCCACGCCGGGCTGCGCGCCGCCACCGCCGACCTGGTCTGCTTCCTGGACTGCGACGGCTCGCTCGACCCCGCCCAACTCCCCCGGGTGGCCGACCCGGTGCTGGCCGGCACGGCCGACCTGGTGCTCGGCCGTCGCCGCCCGGCCACCGCCGGGGCCTGGCCGCCGCACGCCCGGCTCGCCAACGCCGTGCTGGCCCGCCGGCTGCGCTCGCGCACCGGCGCCCCGCTGCACGACCTCGGCCCGATGCGGGCCGCCCGCCGGGACCGGCTGCTGGCGCTCGGTCTGGGCGACCGCCGCTCCGGGTACCCGCTGGAGATGGTGCTCGCCGCCTCGGCCGCCGGGCTGCGGATCGCCGAGACCCCGGTCGACTACCTGCCGCGCGCGGGCCGTTCCAAGGTCACCGGCACGGTGCGCGGCACCCGCCAGGCGGTGCGCGACATGCGGACGGTGCTGGCCGCGCCGCCGCCCACCCTGCTGGTGATCGCCAAGTCCCCCGTCCCCGGCCGGGTGAAGACCCGGCTCACCCCGCTGCTCTCCCCCGCCCAGGCCGCGGACCTCGCCGAGGCCGCGCTCGCCGACACCCTGCACACCCTGGCCACGATGCCGGCCGGCCGCCGCCTGCTGGTCCTGGACGGCGCGCCGGGCCGCTGGCTGCCGCCGGGCTGGGAGGTCGTCCCGCAGTGCGGCGGCGGCCTGGACCGGCGACTGGCCGACGCCTTCGCCCACGCCGCCCGGCTGGCCCCCGCGGCGCCCGCACTGCTGGTCGGCATGGACACCCCGCAGCTGGACGCCGCCACCCTGGCCGAGCCGCTGTCCGCCGCCCGGCGGCCGGGCACCGACGCCTGGTACGGCCCGGCGGCCGACGGCGGTTTCTGGGCGCTGGGCCTGGCCCGGCCGACCCCGCAGCTGGCCGCCCGGCTGCTGCACGACGTGCCGATGTCCACCCCGGACACCGGCGCGGCCCTCCTGCGACGGCTGGCGGAGGCCGGACTCGACGTCCACCGGCTGCCGGAGCTGCGGGACGTGGACACCGTCGACGACGCCCGTAAGGTCGCCGCCGAGGCCCCCGGCAGCCGCTTCGCCGCGCGGCTCCGCTCGCTCGACAGCGCTCCCGAGGTGGCCAGTTGACGGTCGCCGCGCCCTGGGTGGACGACCCCTTCGCCGAAGCCGTCCGGACCGGCCGCGGCCCGCTGTGGCTGCGCCGCGAGGACGGCCGGCGGCTGCACCTGGACATCGAACGCTGGTGCGCGCCCGCCGACGGCGCCGACCACAGCCTGCTGCTGCGCTGTGCCGGCCTGGCCGCCCCCGTCCTCGACCTCGGCTGCGGCCCCGGCCGCCTGGTGGCCGCACTGCTCGCCCTCGGCGTGCCGGCCCTCGGCGTGGACGTCACCGGCGCCGCGGTGGACCGCACGCTCGGCCTCGGCGGCCCGGCGCTCTGCCGCTCGGTCTTCGACCGCCTGCCCGCCGAGGGCCGCTGGGGCGCCGCACTGCTCGCCGACGGCAACCTCGGCATCGGCGGCGACCCGGACGCGCTGCTCCGCCGGGCCCGCCAACTCATCGCCCCGGACGGGCTGTTGCTGGTCGAGGTGGACCCGGAGGAGGTGGACGAGCGCACCGTCGTCCGGGTGGAGGGGCCGGACGGCCGGCTCGGCCCGGCCTTCCCCTGGGCCCGCCTCGGCGTGCTCGCCACCCTGCGGCGGGCCGGCGCGGCGGGCCTGGTGGAGGCGGAGCGCTGGACCTCGTACGGGCGGCGCTTCCTCGCGCTGCGCCAGGGGTGAGGGCTACCGCGCCTGATCCACCGGCTGCGGCTCCTCGGCCTCGTCCGCCAGCCACCCGGGGTGTTCGCGCGCCGCCCAGCTCCGCTCGACCAGGCCGGTGCGCATGCCGAGCCGCGACTCGCGGTCCCGCCAGGCCATCCGGACGTGCCCGGCGACCACGACTGCGATGGCCGCGGCCAGCCAGTCGTGGACGAAGGTCGCGCCGGTGCGCCAGGCCGGCGGGGTCAGGTGGGTCAGCCACATCAGCAGCCCGGTGCCGACGATCACCAGGATCGAGCCCAACGTCCATTGGGCGTAGAGCTTCTGGCCCGCGTTGAACTTGCCGGCCGGGCGGTGCGCGGCCCGGGTGCGGACGGCCCGCAGCCACTGCCAGTCCGCCGGGGTGAACCGGCTCAGCCGGGAGAGGTCCGCGCGCACCGCCCGGGAGACCAGCCCGAGCAGCACCGGCACCGGCAGCGCCAGCCCGCACCACACGTGGACGGTGACCACCAGCGGCCGGTTGCCGACCAGTTGGGCGAGCGGCGCGAGGTAGAGGCAGGCCGCCGTGGCCAGGCAGACGCCCATCAGCGCGGCGGTGGTGCGGTGCATCCAGCGCTCGGTTCGGGTGAACCGCCGGACCAGGTCAGCTCGTCGGTGCATCGGCCCGCCCGTTCGAACGGCCGACCCAGGCGTCGACGTCATACCCGTTGTCCTCCCAGTACCCCGGCTGGACCGCGTCGGTGACGGTGATGCCGGAGAGCCACTTCGCCGACTTGTAGAAGTACATCGGCGCGACGTACAGCCGCACCGGTCCGCCGTGCTCGTGGCTGATCGGCTTGTCCTGGAGGCGCAGCGCGACCAGCACGTCGTCGCGCCGCGCCTGCTCCAGGGTGAGGCTCTCGCTGTACGCGCCGTCGAAGCAGTCGAAGCGCACCGCCTTGGCGCCCGGCCGCACCCCGGCGGCGTCGAGCAGGTGGGCCAGCGGCACGCCCTCGAAGGGGGTGTCCGGCACCCGCCAGCCGGTGACGCACTGCACGTCCTTGACCAGCCGCCGCTGCGGCATGGCCTGGAGGTCGGCCAGCCGGTGGGTCGCGGGACGGTCCACCAGGCCGCCGACGGTGAGGGTGTAGTCGTCGGCGTTCCGCTCCGGGACGGAGGTCACCACCGAGTAGAACCGGAACCCGTTGTTGCCGGGCAGCAGGCCGCTGAGGCCGCTCGGGTCCCGCTGGGCCAGGTTGGACTCGACCCGCTGCAGGTAGGGGCCGGCAGCCACGCCCGCCGCGCCCAGTCCGAGCAGCCCCAGCACGACCCGGCGGCCCACCGGGGTGCCCCCCGGGGGTTCCACTTCTTTCGACACGCGTTTCGTCACGTGCCGATTCGAGCAGGTCGGACCGGGTCGGGGCCAGTGCCGGGGGCGTACCGTCAGGCTTTCGTCATCTCCGGCGACGCCTTCGGTGCCGCCGCCCCGCGCACCGGTTCGCCGCCGAGCAGCCCGCGCAGCGCCGACACCACCAGCACGACGGCCAGCGCCGCCCCGTACGCGGCCCGCTGGACCTCCTCCCCGCCCTCCAGGTACAGCACCTGCCCGGCCGCCGGGACGGCCAGCCACTCCCAGCGCCCGTCCAGCCCGACCAGCGCCACCACCAGCAGCCCGTACCAGGGGTAGCTGGGCGCCACCACCAGCAGTGCGCTGCCGGTCACCAGCAGCGCCCCCCGCCAGGGCCGGGCCGGGTCGCCGCGCCGCAGCACCCACAGCGCCACCGCCGCCAGCACCAGGGCCGCCGCCCACGGCGCCAGGCTGTCGGGCACCAGCGCCCGCAGCAGGCCGAAGCGTTCCAGGTGCCCCTGTTCGTACCCCTCCTCCTTCAGGTAGCCGGGCAGGAACCCGAGGACGCCGACGCCGGAGGCCGCGACGTACGGGAGGTACACCGCCGTGAAGGTGCCGAGCGCGGCGGCGAGCAGCAGCAGGTCGCGTCGGGTCGGGCGCCGGGCCAGCAGCCCGGAGACCGCCCCGGGCAGGGCGAGGGCCGGCAGCAGCTTGGTGGCGACCGCCGCACCGAGCAGGACGCCACCGGCACCGGCCCGACGGCGGGCCGCGCAGCCCAGCCCGGCCACCATCAGCAGCGCCCCGAGGGTGTCCACATGGGCGTCGTTGACGGCCCAGATCGTCACGCCCGGGAACCAGCCCCACAGCGCCGCCCGCCGTCGGCGCCCGCCGACGGCCAGCAGGACGCCGGTGGTGGCGACCGCCAGCAGGGCGCCGCCGACCTGCACGCCGCGCACTCCCCCGCCGAAGGGGTGCTCGGCCAGGAACCAGGCCTCCGCGACCGGCGGGTAGATGGTGTGCACATCGGACCGGTTGATCAGGATGCAGTCCCCGGCCGCCGTCCGGTGGTGGTCCCAGCCGGTGCAGTCGCCCCCGGCCGGGAACAGGCCCGGGTCGCGCAGCCGCCGCAGCGCCGGGTCGTCCGGGGTGTGGGCGTACGGGGAGATCCCGGCCGCCTGGACCCGCCCGTCCCAGACGTACCGGTAGGCGTCGTCGCTGGTGCGCGGGGGCGCCAGTAGCCCGACCCCGGCGACCAGCAGGCTACCGGCCAGCACCAGCGGGACCACCTGGCGGTCGGGCACCCGGCGGAGCAGCAGCAGCGCGAGCGCGAAGAGCACCGCGTCGAGGAGGTACCAGTCGTTCAGCCGGTCCCGGTCCCCGAGCGTGCCGCCGACGGTCACGGTCAGAGCGAGGCAGGTCGTGAGGGCGGCCAGGGCGAGGACGCAGGGCAGGGTTCGGGTAAGGGTGGGCCGGTCAGTCACCCGGGACACCCGGCAGGCCGGTCGTCAGGCCGTCCAGGGCGTGCGGGCAGGCGCACTCCCGCTCGACGGGCAGCGCCTCCAGCGCCTTGAACAGCACGGCGCGCAGCCGGTCGACGTTGCGGGCGAAGACCTCCAGCACCTCGGTGTGGGTCACCCCGTCGCCGTGCTCGACTCCGGCGTCGTGGTCGGTGACCAGCGCCAAGGAGCTGTAGCAGAGCCCGAGTTCGCGGGCGAGGACGGCCTCCGGGTGTCCGGTCATGCCGACCACGGACCAGCCGTTGGCGGTGAACCAGCGGGACTCGGCCCGGGTGGAGAAGCGCGGGCCCTCGATGACCACCAGCGTCCCGCCGTCCACCGGCTCCCAGGCCGCGCCGCGCGCCGCCGCCAGCAGCGCCTGCCGCCCGGCCGGGCAGTACGGGTCGGCCATCGCCACGTGCACCACCCCGGGGATGGTGCCGTCCGGCAGCGGCTGCCCGTCGTAGTAGGTCTGCACCCGGCCCGAGGTGCGGTCCACGAACTGGTCCGGCACCAGCAGCGTCCCGGGCCCGTACTCGGGCCGCAACCCACCCACCGCGCACGGCGCGAGCACCTGCCGCACGCCGAGGGAGTGCAGCGCCCACAGGTTGGCGCGGTAGTCGATGCGGTGCGGCGGCAGCTTGTGCCCGCGCCCGTGCCGGGGCAGGAAGGCCACCCGGCGGCCGGCCACCTCCCCCACGAAGACCGCGTCACTGGGCGGGCCGTAGGGGGTGCCGACCCGCACCTCCTCCACCTCGTCCAGCAAGGCGTACAGCCCGGAACCGCCGATCACACCCAGTTCGGCCCGGGAGTTTTCCTGACGCTTCATCATGTCCACCGTCTCTCATCTGGGGAACCGCCCGACCACTGTAGGAGCGGGCCGGCGGGGATCCGTCCAGGTGGCGCCTTACGAATCGCGAACGTCGCGCCCGCGCCGAGGTGGGCGGGCGCGCCGGATCCGGATCGCCAGGACGACGGCGGACAGGCCGAAGAGCACCCCGGTGATGGCGAGCCACCGCCCGAGGTAGACCCCTTCCGAGAGCCCGGTCGCCCCGGCGTACGGCACCGACAGATCGAGGATCAGCGGGAACCAGACGAGCAGCAGCAGGCCGGACAGGAACACCGGCACCCGTAGGTGGTTGATCCAGCCGACCCCCGCGGTCCGCGCGGGCGCCCGGCGGCGCAGCACCGACCGGGCCGAGAGGTCGGCGATCGAGTACAGCGGGAGCAGCACCAGGTCGTGGGCGACGGCCGCGCCGACGAACCAGATCGCCACCGCGAGCGGCCGGTCGACGACCAGCCGTTGGACGGCGTAGCCGGTGAGGGCGAGCGAGGCGAGCAGCGCGAGCAGGTGCAGCGGGCCCGCGCCGTACCAGCGGGAGATGCCCGTGTGTCGGTCCATCATCGGCTTCGGAAGGTCAGTCGGCGGACCCACTTGGTGTTGTTCACACCCGGGTTGGCGGGGACGATGATCCGGGCCGGGTAGCCGTGGTCCAGCGCGAGGTCGACCCCGTTGACGTGCAGGGCGAGCAGCGAGAGCGGGTCGCGGACCTGGTTGCCGCGCAGCACCACGGAGGAGTACGGGCCGGGCGGCTGCACCGAGTCCACCAGGACGTCCGCCGCGTCGGGCACCCCGGCCAGGGCGGCGAGGTCGGCGAGCCGCAGTCCGCTCCAGTGCTGGTCCTCGGTGGACCAGCCCTCCACGCAGGCGATCGGCAGCAGGGCCGGCCACTGCGGCATCGCGAGCAGCTGCTCCCGGGTGAACACCTGGACCGGCCCGGCGCCGTGCAGTTCCAGCCGCCAGTCCGGGCCGACCATGGCCGGCGAAACGCCCACGGACGCCGCCGTCTTGTTCACCTGGAAACTGTTCGGGCCGTTCAGGCCGTTCGGGCCGTTCGCCGGGGGGCGGTTGTGCGGTGCCAGCAGCGCGGTGCGGCGCAGCCGTCCGCCGATGCTCTGCCCCGCCGTGACCACCAGCAGGGCCAGCGACCCCGCGCCCACCAGGGCGAGCGCACCGCGCCGGGCGATCGTCGGCGCGGCCGGGGCCGTCGCCACCAGGCCGTCGGCGTCCGGCGGTTCGGGCTTCGTCCCGGCCACGCCGGTGCGCAGCTCCCGCCAGAGCGGGCGCGAGCGCAGGGCGCGGACCAGCCGGCCGAACTTCAGCCCGACATGGACGGCGAACGCGGCGATGAACACCCACGCCCCGTAGAAGTGCAGGGTGTAGAAGGACCCCGGGAAGACGTAGTACAGCTGGATGTTGAGGATCCCGGTCACGAACTCGAAGACGGCCCCGCCGACCAGCATCAGCAGCGACAGCCGCTCCAGCGCGTGGGCGGGGCTGCGCACCGGCGGCCACTCGAACAGCTTCGGGATGACCGACCACAGCTTGCCGAGCACCACCGGCACCAGCACGACGCCGAGCGTCACGTGCACGCCCTGGGTGAGCCGGTAGAGCCAGTACGGCCGGGTCGGCCAGTCGAACAGGTAGAAGCCGAACAGGCCCTTGTCCGGCGTCTGGTCGTTGAGCGGCCCGAGGTCGGGGTTGTAGGCGGCGTAGGACAGCGCCCCGGTGACGAACAGCACCGGGATCCCGACCAGCAGCACCAGCCCGAACACCGAGGTCAGCCACGGCCCCCGGATCGGGCTGCGCCAGAACCCGGCCCGGAACGGCCCCGGCGGCGCGGGCAGCCGCCCCAGCCCGCCCGCGACCGCGGCCGGCACCCGGCCGACCCTTCGGACGACCGAACGCAACCCGCCACGTTTCCGGGGCCGTTCACCCGCACGCTTCGCCGCCACCGCCGACCGCCTCCGTCCGCTCGGATCAACCCCTGCCGCACGCCGGGGGCTCTCCGCACCACCGCACCAGGCCAGTTGGCCGCGACTCGCGGGACAGCCAACCACCCGCCCCGAACCGCGCCCCCCGAAGCCACACGCGACCTCCCCCACATCACCCGGACGGCTGCGTCGCGGGCGTACTCCGGTGGTCGACTTACCCGTTCGGGTGAACATCGCTTCGCACACATCCTGCTCCCCGGTCCGGCGTCCGAGATTCGTGGTGGACCGACACCCCGCCAAGCGCCGAAGGGCCCCTCGTGGCATCGAGCAAACCGATGGATATCAAGTTCGAGCCGGGACACGCCGCCCTGCCGTACAAGAACAGGGTCGAGTCCGGCACGGAGGAAAATCCTGGCACCATGGATCCACGAGACCCGGACAATTTGAACAGGAAAGCAAAGCCCGATGCCAAGATCAAGGTCTCCCTGACAAGGCACCACCTTTTCCCCGGCAGCAGGGCGATTCGATACTGGAACTATGCGGTCGACCACTACTACAAGGACGACCGGGAGCCACCGCCGAAATCTGTTTCCGAGTTCCTCGGGGAATTGCGCAAGCAAACCGGCATCCTACCCCTGAAGGGCATCGAGAGCCAGCAGAAACTAACCGACTTCTTGGCCGAGCTCCAGAACAAGGAATTCCACCACGACAGCAACACGAAAGGGGAATGCGCCACCCAGCTGGAAGAGTTCGGTCAGATCTTCTTCTGGTGCCCGGGGAACTTGGTGATCGGCCCCAGCAAGGCGGGGCCGAAGAATCCGGCAGGGCGCGTGGACGACCCGGGCGAGGACCCGGAGGCGTTCTTGGTCGATGAACTGGAGGACCGCCGTGCCAGGAGCGCAGCCAGACGGCTCCTGGCACTCTCAGACCTCACAGCCCCAGGAGAGGGGGTAGATAAGGACAAGAACCCGACACTGGCGAATGACAAACTGCCTTACCTGCTGGAGTTCTATCAGACCTATCGCTACCTTTTCAGTCGCGCCAAATACCCCCAGGACGTGACGGATGCCGCCTGGAGCAGGATCCCCGAGAACTGGTACTACGTCACAAAACCTACCGGTCCGGACTACATTCCAAGCAATGCCGACTACACCCGGAGCACGGCCAAGAAACCCCTGCGGCAAGCACGCAGCCGGGATGCACGGTGCCCTCCGAAGGAGAAGCTGGAGAAAACACCCCGGACACGCGTGCTACGCGCGATCACCGTGCCGACATCGCCGGCGAGCTCCCTTTCGATCTCCGTCAAGGGATCCACCGTCACGCTGATCCTGGACAGCCCCTCCACCGACGGCACCACGTTCCGGCGCTACCGGGGCAGTGCCACGGGAATCAGCATGAGCGATCTCCTGAAGTGGGCCGAAGAGGAATGGCACGTCAAACCCGACATTCCACCGTTCATCCAGGGCCTGGCGCTCCACGACGCCTCCTTCGAAGTCGCAACGGACGACCCCTGGAAATCCTGGAAGATCGGCCTCGGCGTCACGCTGGACATCGCCGGGGTGAAGGCGGACGCCGTCGTGACCCTGGAGTGGGCCACCGGCGGCTCCGTAGCGGTGACGACGCACCTGGCCCTGCGGGACCACGCCGCCGCGGATTCCCCGATGCTCATCTTCTCCGGCGACCTCACCAGGAACAAGACGAACGACACCTGGGAGATGGGGGCTTCCCTGGTCACTGCGGAGCCGGTGGAACTGAGCACCCTCGCCCGCCGGTTGGGCATCCCGGATGGCGAGATCCCGGACATCGTGAACGAGATCGCGCCGGCGATCACCGAAGCCGACCTCCGGTACACCCGGGGCCCGAAGGAACAGGACCTCGCCGTCACCGTCAAGACGGAGCACGGGGTGCTCGCTCTGGCCACCCTGAGCTGATCACCCTCCGGGCCCGCAACGGGACGTGCGTCAACCCAACGCCGCCGTCGGCTCGTTCGAGCGAATCCGGCTCGAATCCCCCAGCTGATACGAATACGAACAAGTCTCACGTGGTCATGTGGGGACGACAGTTCCAGGACTCGGAAGGACAGAACCGGTGATCCTCGCGAAGGGCCCGTCCGATCATGCTTCTCCGCGAAGGGCCGGCCCGTGACTGATCTCGACCCCCTCCCCGTCAACCAGCCCCCATCGGATCCGACCGTCCGTGCGACACCGCTCTGCTTCTCCGTACAGGGCTGGAACAACGTCCCGCTCAACGCGGGCAGCCGGGACTCCGTCGAGCTGATCGTCGTCAACCACGGCAAGGAGCCCGTCCGGTGCGCCCGAATCGCCGTGACGGTGCCCATCGGTGAGGGTCAGGGCGACCTGTGTTCATCGGACAAGGACCTGCCGGACGCGGACAAGGTGGTGATTCCGCCCGGCTGGACGGCGGCTCCCCTGGTGAAGTCGGAGACCTATGCGTTCGAGTCCTCCGACGACACGACCATCGCACCGTACGGGACCACGACCGAAGCGGACCAGGTCGGCTTCCGCTTCCCGGAAGTGAAGCTCAACCGGACCCCCGGCAAGGCGGACCTCCAAGTCACCGCCTGGACAGCCGTCGGCACACAGGACGAGGTCGAACCACACTCCTCCGAGGTGACCCTGACCAAGCTTCCGCACGGGTTCTTCTTCGACTACCTGGCGCCCGCCGATCCGTCGGTCGCGCTGGGGCAGTCCACCAAGCTGCTGTGGTCGGCCGAGGGCGTACAGGGCTACTCCCTGGACTCCTACGACCATGACGCCGACAATCCCGGGAAGGACGACCGGGAACTGACCACCGGTCACCTTTCCGGGACCACCGGCTACACCCTGGAGGCCTTCGCCGGTGGCGGACTCTCCCACCGGCACCAGGCGATCGTCGAGGTCGTGGAACCGACCACCCCCCTCACCGACGTCACCGTCCGGGACGCCCTCGTCCTCGGCGCCGGGTACACCTCGGCGCTCGACCGGGAGTACCGGGCCAACCAGCAGCAAGGCCAACCACTGGACCTCGCCGAGCCGGCGGACGGCGACCGGTGGGCGGTCCTCGCGATCACCGAGACCGACGGCCTGGTCGCCGACCTGAAGCCCCCGGTCCTCGACGTCGTCATGACCGACATCCACGGGGGTGCCCCGGTCGTCGGCAGTCTCCTGCTGGACGGCACCGACTCCCCGCTCGGCCTGGAACTGCCCGCCGGGTCCCCCTTGCGCGTCCAGGCCCAGGACGGCTGGAAGACCTGGCAGGGCGGCACCCTCAACGCTCGACTCAAAGTCCTGATCAGTGAACCCCGGATCCTTCCCATCAGCCCGGTTCCGCCACCGCAGCCGTCACCGTGAGAGCCCCTGCCCGTACCGATCCGAACGGAGCCCGAGCCGTGCCCGGCACCGAGCTGTCCATCAGCGATTTCACCCCCGCCGATCCCCTGGTGGCGCACGGCTTCGGTACGGCGCTGACCTGGCGGATCACTTCGACCGCGCCCTTGAGGAGTCTTCACATCCTGTCGCGCGTGAGCCGACCCGGCCCCTCCGTCCCGATCGGCCTGCCGCTGAACGCCACGAGCTTCGGCACCCGCGGCCTGATGGAAGCCACCACCTTCCTGCTCACCGCCGAGACGACCGACGGCGCCACGGCCTCAGCGTCCCTGACGGTCCTGGTGGCCGCCCCCGACCGCGATTTCCGCCGCCTGACGGTCAAGCGGACGCTCTACGTCGAACCTCCCCCCGAGTGACCCGCCGGTACCCCGCGAAACGCCGCCGATCCCGAGGATTCCGCTGTGTCCGATGACCGATCCCTCTGCACCCTGACGACCTCTCCCCCGGAGTTCGTCTCGTCGACGACCGGGTTCCCGTCGATCGTGGACCTCCACCTGGTGTTCTCCGTACCCCGGTGGGATCCGTCCACCGAGATCACGGTGACGTTGCCCATCGGCAGCGCCCCGGGAGATCTCCTCCCCGACCAGGCCGCCGCCGACGCGATCAGCGTCATCGTCAGCGACAACAGGAACGAACGCGACGGCCGACCAGTGTGGCGGGTGACCCGCAAGGCTTCTCAGGGCCGGTACGCGATCACCTGCCGGCCCGATTCGGCTGTCGGCGCTTTCCTCCGGCTCTCCCTTTCCGGCGTGCGGATCAACCAGGCCCCGGGCGAGGTCAAGATCGATTTCTCGGCCTCCAGCGACGCCGGGCACGTCACGCCGGACCTCCCTCCGCTGGTGAAGTACCCGTCGGGGTTCTACTTCGGCGACCTCACCTGCCCCGACCCCGCCCTCAACGGCACCGCACGGCTGCACTGGCGAGCCCATGACGTCCACACCGCGGACGGGTTCGTTCTGGAGTGGAACGGCTCCACCCGCACGTTGGACAGCGACGCACGCTCCGTGGCCGTCACCGGGCTGGCGAACGAGACCACCTTCACCCTGACCGCGACGGAGCGGGAGTCACCGGACACACGGCACACGCTCACGGTCACGGTCCCCGTGCCCACGACCGACGAGACGCTCACCCAGCTCACCGTCGGCGGCACCATCACCTTCCCCGGCCAGAACGAGGTGAACAGCCGCACATACGTCCTGGAGGCGTCGGGGGCGGCGCTGGACTTCACCGCACCGGCTGACGGCTACTACACGATCGAGTTCACCACCGCCTACCGCGTCCTACGCCTACTGCCGATCCTCCGGGAGCCCGGTGTCACCGGCACCCACGACGTGAAGATCACCGTCACCCATGCCGGCCAGGCCACGACCTTCACCCGCCGTACCAGCGACGGCAGACTCGTGAAGGCACAGCCGTCCAGCTTCTTCGCCCCCGCCGGGGCCAAGCTCACGCTCGTCGCCGAACCGGACCGGGTGGAGCAGCTCTGGCGTTCGACGGCGACGGAACTGAAAGTCACCTGGCAGGGCCCGAACGGCAGGTCCGGGTGGCCCGAACAGCCCTCCGGCCTCCTCGACCACCTTCTCCCCATCGCCACGTTCCCCACCTTCGCCGCGGATCCGGGGCAGGTCACCGCCGTGCTGAGCGGCGAGGACAGGGTCGCCTGGAGCGGCCCCGACGGCACGTTGCAGAACGTTCAGGTCCCCGGTCTCCGGTACGTCCGCGTGCAGACCGACACCATGACCTGGACCGGGGAGGAATTCGCGACATCGGGCGTCTGGGTCAGCGGGGACGCGGGGACCTGGGACCTCCGCTCGGGAGTCCCCTCCGACCCCGCTGCCAGATCGGCCACCCTGTCCATGGGCACCGGGACGGACCGGTACCAGGACCCGAACCTGGAGAAGGGGCAGGGGCCTCAGTACACGCGCCAGTGGGAATGGGGCCTGCGGGTCGAGAACGGGAAGCTCCTCGCCTACCAGGACATGAAGGGGGCCGACCAACCCACCTCCTGGAGGTGCGAGCTGACACCCTTCAAGGACGCCGCCGTCCCGAAGCTCAAGGGCTGCACCCAGATGCCCGAACTCCCCACCGTCTGCTGGCAGGACGGCGGAGGAACCTACGCGGCGGGAGTGGACTGGAAGGGCACGACTCAATCCACAGCAGCACGGAGGATCGAGTTCTTCCATCACCTCCTGGGAGACCTCGTTCTCATCGGCGAGCAGGACGGCACGATCGGCATGGCGCAGGACACCCAGCCAGTGCCACTGCCCTGGAACTGGAAGACCTTCGGCATCGGGGTCCCGCTGACGAGCCTGGACTACCCCTCCGACTCGGATACCGGGGCGTGGTACATCACCCAGGACTCCGTCTACGACCTGAAGGGGAACACGGTCCGCTGGCCTGACCACACACTTTCCTACCTTTCCGACGACAGGGTCACGATCGACCGTGACGGCGTGCAGGGGCTCTCGGCCGAGCTGCACCGGAAGTCCCCGTGGTGAGGCGGGCGACGGCACGCGGCCTCCTCCCGTGCCCCGCCCTCCGGGCCGGGACGGCACACCCTCCGAGCGGAGCGGGCCGGTGACAGTGACCACGGGTGACGGCAAGCGGGTCCGGCTGGTCGCCGCGGCGCTGGACCTGGAAGCCCTCGGGCTGCGGCTTCCGCTGATCGACTCGCTACTGCCCTCCTCCTACGGCCTGGGCGTCGGCGAACTGCGCATGGGGTACCTGTCGCAGAACCTGGACGACGCCAGAAGGCAGCGCCTGGCCGCGCTCCTCCCGACGGGTCCGCAGGTTCCCGAGGGCGTGCAGACCGGCCCCTACCTGGAGCTGGACGCACTGTTCGGCGGTGTCCGGCACCCGTTCGGCCTCGGCACCGGCGCCCCTCCCGCACCGTCGCTCACCGCCACCACGGCGGACGGCGCTGCCGCGGGAGCCGGGGCGGCCGCCACCGCGTGGTGGGCGGCGAACCGTACGTTCGGCCCCGTGCAGCTGGTACGCATCGGGGCGGGCTACGCCGAGGGTCGGGTGCACCTGCTGGTGGACGCCTCCGTCAGCGCCGGCGGTGTGGAGTTGGCGACCCGGGGACTGGGCGTCGAGCTGCCGCTCAAGACCCCCCGGACACCGGTCTTCCACCTCGACGGGCTGGGGCTGGGTCTCGACCGGCCCCCGATCACGGTCGCGGGGGAGTTCGTCCGCTACAAGCAGGAGCCGGATTCCAAGTACGCCCTGGCCCTCGGCGGGGAGGCGGTGGTGGGCACCCCCGCCGTGAGCGTCACCGCCCTCGGCTTCTACGCCCAGCCCAAGGACTCGGCGGATCCGTCGCTGTTCGTCTTCGGGGTCCTGGACCTCAAGGAGAAGGCCATCGGACCCCCGATGTTCCGGGTCCAGGCACTGGCCGCCGGCTTCGGCTACCACTCCGTGGTGCGCACGCCGACGATCACGGAGGTCTCCTCCTTCCCGTTCGTGACGATGCTCGACGGGCAGCAGTCCCCGAACGACCCGCTGGGCGCACTCGACAAGCTCCTCGGAACCGGCGGCGCCGAGGCCTGGGTGACCCCGTCCCGGAACGGCATCTGGCTGGCCGCCGGTCTGCGCGCGCAGGTCTACGAGCAGGTCGACGTCTCCGCGGTGGCCGTGGCGCAGTTCGGCGACGACTTCGTCGTCGGCCTGTACGGCCGGGCCCAGGCCGCGTTCCCCAAAGGGAGCACCACCCCATGGGCGCAGCTCGCGGTGGACCTGCGGGCCGAATACCGGCGCAGCACCGACACACTGGCGATCGACGCGGTCGTCGCGGACGGCTCGTTCATCCTCGATCCCGCCTGCAACCTGCGTGGCGCCCTGGCCGTACGCCTGTGGTTCGGCGACAGTGCCCACCCCGGTGACTTCATCGCCACGGTGGGGGGCTACCACCCGCGGTTCCGCGCCCCGGGCCACTACCCGCGGGTGCGTCGGCTCGGCTTCGACTGGAGTGTCGGGAGCGGCGTCCACGTCACGGGCAACTGCTACGCGGCCCTGGCCCCACATGCCTTCATGGCCGGTCTGAACGCGTCGCTGAGCGGCGACTGGGGCCCGGCCTCGGTGCACGCGAGCGTGTACGCGGACGCGCTGATCGAGTGGGATCCGCTCTACTTCGACGTCGACTGGGGCGGCAGCATCCGTGCGGAGGCCGGCCCGTTCTCCCTGGAACTGTCCGCGGACGGCAGGGTGTGGGGTCCGCCCGTCGGGGGCCGGGCCCGTTTCAAGATCGGCTGGTGGACGGTCCACGTCGACTTCGGCTCGGACTCCGGTGGCGCGACGGTCCTGAGCGCCGACGCGTTCCGCCGGCAGATGCTGCCGGCCGGGGACGGCAAGGTGGTGCACCTGGCGGCCCTGCGGGGCCTGTTGCCCTCCGCCTCCGGCAAGGGCGGGCACGCAGCCGAGGTGTGGACGGCGGCGCGCGGCGGATTCCGCTTCGGTGTCCGGACCGCGGTCCCGGCGGCCTCGGTCACGGTCAACGGCACGGAGGTGGGGCCCCAGCCGTCGAAGGCCCTGCACATCCGTCCCATGGCGGACGACGGTGCGACACCGCCCGCCTACAACTCCTGTCTGGTGGTGGGCCTCACCGTCGGTGGGAAGCAGGTAGCGGTCAACACGGCCGGTGACGACGAGTCGTGGCAGGCGGCCGCCACGAGCGTGGGTGTGCCGGCCGCGCTGTGGGGCGCCGGGGCACAGAGCCGGTCCGAACCCGGTCTGATCGACGGCTACGCGACCGGCGTCGAGGTCTTCTCGCCCACGAGGGTCCACACCGAGCCGACCGTTCTCCCCGAGCAGGCGTTCACGGTGAAGCGGTTCGCGGTGGACCTTCCGTCGCCGCAGGACCCGAGCAGCTTCCCGCCGCAGGACCGGAAATCCGGCGATCCCTCACCCCTGAAGGTCGTCGCCGACGACATCACCTCCCCGGCGTCCGCCCGGCGGCGAACCGGTCTGCTGGCCGGGCTCGCCCACCGCGCGACCCCGATCCCGGGGTTCAGCTGCCCTCCCGACGCCGGCCTGCAGGCGTTCGCCCGGAACTGCGCGGACTACCTGGACGCCGAACCCCAGCTGGTGGAAGGAACGAAGCGCACGTGACCGACCGGAAGGCCGGCGTCGGCCTGTACACCAGCTGGCGGCCGGCCCTGCGGGGAGCCGAGTACACCGTCTCCGCGACCCACACCGTCACCCGGGCGGGTGAGAACTCGCCGCTGTGGACGTTCAGGTCACCGGATCAGACGCTCGTCACCGGCACGCCCCGGTTCTCGGTGTCCGGCGCGGACGTCTGCGGCTGCTTCCCCCCGCCCGGGGGGTCGGGCGAGTACGGATACCTGCTCCCGTTCGTCTCCTTCGGCGACCCCTACCTGCCGTGGGAGCACGAGCTGCTGCCGGGCGGCCACACCGACCCGACGTGGGCGGAGTGGCCGTGGATGGCACTGCTGGTCATCGCCGAGGACGAACTGGACGCCGGGGACGTCCACACCGGCAAGGCCGTCGATCTCCTGAAATCGTCCTCGGACACCCGCGTGCCCGACCTGGATCTCGGCGACGGGTCCGCGCAGACCTCCTGCACGGTGATCGACCTGCCGGCCGACCTGTACCGGGACCTCCTGCCCGCACCCGAGGAGCTGCACCTGTGGGCCCACGTCCGTGAACCACGGGAGAAGAGCACCGGGCAGGACGACGGGACGCAGGACGCCGTCCACGCCCCGCCCGCCACGGCCACCCTGGTGGCGGCCCGGTTCCCCAGAACCCCCGGCCGCCACACCGCCCATGTCGTCTCGCTGGCCGGCCACGAGGGGACCCTCACCTCCCCACCTCCGGCGGGCTCGACCGTCAAGGTGCGCATGGTGTCCCTGTTCTCGTGGACCTTCACCACCCTCGACCCGGCCGAGGTGAAGGGCCGGGACGACGACCGCGCCATCACGGCGCTCAGGGAGGACCTGCAGAGGAAGGACGGCAGCCATGGGCGGCTGCGCGTCCCCGGGCCCGAGAATCCCGCCGACCCGGTCGAAGCACGCCTGTACGCCGGCTACAGCCCGGTCCGCCACCGCCTGGTGACGGGCGAGCAGACCCTCGCCTGGTACCGGGGCCCCTTCGTCCCCGGACCGACCGAGCCCGCACCGGAGCACACCCCGTACGCGTGCGCGGACGAGGCGCTGATCTACGTCAAGGGCGACGGTGTGTTCGACGTCAGTCTCGCCGCCGCCTTCAACCTGGGCGCCCAGCTGGTGATGTGCCGCAACGACCTCTTCGACACCATGCTCACCTGGCGCCACACGGCCGGCGCCCTCGCCCGCGCCGCCGCCCTGGCCACCCACCCCCAGTCGGTCGCCCGCCCCCTCAATCCCCTCGGCACCCGATCCGGTGGTCCGGTGCCCCCGCCACGGGCCGAGGGGATCAGCCGGCTGACGGCCCCGCAGCGCCTGCGGACGGCCTTCGATGCCGCCATGGTCGACGGCCTGGGCGTCCGTCTGACCGACCGGCTCCACGCCACGCCCGTAGCTGGAACGGGTGCCCGCCCCGAACCCACGGGCGGGAGTACGGCGTCCGTGCCGAAGCACCTGGCGACGCTGCTGGCCGATCCCGGGTGGCGCGAGCCCCTGCGCCAGGCCCTGTCCGCCGACCTGGCCGCGGCGGCCTCCGCCCACCCCGGTGCCGCCGGTGGTGGACCGGCAGGGTCGCAGACCTGGCAGTGGGACCCGGCGGCCATGCTGGCCCTCGTACCGACCTGGTACCTGCTGCCGCTGCCCGACGCGGTCCTGCCGCCGGACAGCGCCCGGTTCTTCCACATCGACGGCCACTGGCTGAACGCCTTCGCCGACGGCATGCTCTCCGTCGGCGCCCACACCCACGCCGACACCCAGCTCACCGACCTCCTCAAAAAGGTGGTGTTCAGCTCCGGGGACGGCCCCGGGATCCCCGGCTGCGGGCTGCTGCTGCGCTCACCCCTGGTCCGTTCCTGGCCCCCGGCGCCCGCCCCGCACAGCACCGCTCCCCCGACCTCCGCCACGCCGACGGGACCGGGGCCGGGAAAGCAGCTCGGCCTCACCGTCGAGGGCGCAGCCCTCACCTCCTGGCGACTGCTGAGCGCCGAGACCCTGCTCCTGCTGTTCGACCGCACCCCCACCGTCGTCCACCTGCGTCAGCCCGCCCACGTCCTGGAGCTCGGCCTCGACAGTGCCGAGGGCGGACTCACCCTCCGGAACGCGGACGGCGGCGTCCCGGCGAACCCGACCACGCTCAAGGTGTTCGGGACCGACAAGTACGTCCGGCCGTCGACCTCGACGCGACGCCGGGGACAGGTCCTGGAGCCCGGCCCGCTCCTGGACGACATCTGCGCCCACCTGGGCACCGGCACGGCCCGCAACTCCGAAACCCTCGCCTTCCAACTCCTGCACGTTCCGGTCCAGTTGGACATCACCCCCGGAGAGGCCCGCTGAGATGACCGAGCCCGCGCCCCTGATCGTCCCGATCGACGTCGACGCCCTCCTGGTCAACAGCTCCAACGTCGACGACGTGCACAGCCGCACCCCCGACTTCCATGCGCTGGCCGAGCACGGGCCGGCCGACCCGGGAAACACGCATCCGGCGGAACCGGGCGTCTACGTGCAGTGGCAGCTGCCCATCGCGCTGCGCACCGGTCACATCGATCCCACCGGCCCCGGCGGGATGCGCTTCCCGCTCATCCCGAACCGATGGCTCGTCATCCGCCACAGCTTCACCAGCCACCCCGACGGCTCCACCACCCCGCCGCCCGACGTCCGCTCCTGGCTCCTGCGCGGCGACGAGCCCGCCGTCGACGACTCGGCCGCCGTCCTGCCCGGCCGCCCCGAGGACGGCGGCTTCCCCCGCAACGCCCGCTACGGCCGCGCACACCCGCTCGGCACCGGCACGCCCCTCCCCGAGGAGCCCGCCACCAAGCCCTTCCTGACCGTCGACAGCACCGGCCTGCCCGCGTTCGCCCAGTACGGGCCCTACAACCGGAACATCCTGTCCTTCCACGACACCCAGGCCGACCTGGAGGCCGTCCCGAACAGGGCGAACGGACACGAGATCACCGTCAGCTACCTGGTCGTCGGCTGGTACTCCGACCGGTCGGCGGACCCCCTGGGGGCCACCACCGAGAAGGACCTCCCGGCCCGGCTCGCGTCACTCCACTGGACCCTCCCGAAGGACGCGCCCGTCCAGGCCCCCGCCGGCACCCTCTACGTCGGCAGGGTCCTGGGGCTGCCCTGGACCGCCGACCTCGACCCTGCCCGCCTGCCGGTCCCGGACGGTGGACCGGTCGACCTGGAGGGCCGGCCCCCGCTGCCCACGGTGACGCTCGCCGTCGGGCACTCCACCGTCGAGGCGGCCACCGCGCTCTTCGCCCAGGACGACCTGCTCACCCCCGACGACGCGGCCCTGTTCGAGGCCTTCTGCTACGACCTGCTCGACGCCTCCAACCGTCCCCACCTGCCGGAACACGCCACCGAGCCGGCGCTCGACCACGCCCTGGACTACGCGCGCCACACCCGGGAGTTCCGCGCCCTCCCGGGCGGCCACCGCTGGCACCTCACCGCCGTCGAACCCGCCGCCGGGCTCCCCGCCGCGCCCGTCCCCCTCAACGACAAGGAGCAGCAGACCCTCGACGACCTCAACCGGGCCCAGGCCCGCCTGGACGGGCTGGTCCGTCGGCGCAAGGACCTCGTCACCCGCCTGAAAGGCCTGTGGTGGATCACCAGCCCCTACGACCGCTTCGCCCCGAACCCACCGCAGCAGGGCGTCAACGACTCCCTGAGGAGCCTGGCCGCCCGGATCGCCGACCTCGACCGCGGGATCAAGGACTGCGTCGCCGCCCTGCCCGCCGACACCACTCCCCGCGGTCTCACCGACTGGGGCGGCAAGCACGGCATCGACACCGCGCACCACCGCCTCCAGCCGACCCCTTTGCCCGCGTTCCACGCACCCGCCAATCCCGTGGTGACCGTCTCCCACCTCCAGGACCGCCGCCGCACCCGGGAACACGACGGCTTCCTCGGCGGCCCGCTCCCCGTACGCCCGGCCACCGCACTGCCCCCGGCCACCGGACCCGCCTTCCCCCTGCCGGACACCTCCCCGACGTCGTTCGACGCCGTCCGTCCCCAACTACCGCGCCTCGCCGCCGAGTTCTCCGCTCAACTCGCCGTAGTCGCCGAAGCCGTCCGGACGAAGGGCGGCCAGGCCCGCGACACCGACCTCACGGGCGTCACGCCGGACCTCCCCTACGTCCGCTGGTGGCACCAGCCCTGGCTCCCCGTCATCCTGGAGTGGGAGGCCGACCTCTACCCGGCCGAGGCCACCGACTGGGCCTTCGCCCCCGGCACACCCGCCCTCAGCCGCTACACCCACGTCAGCCGCACCCCCCGCACCGACGCCCGTGCCACGGCGGTCCGCCGCACGGTCTCCGGCCACACCTACATCCAGCCCCTGCTCGAAGCCCACGCCCGCTACCGCCTCCAGCACGCCGCAGCCGTCAGCCCCGACCAGCGCGCCAGGGACGCCCACCAGGGCCTCTTCGACAGGATCACCGCCAACAAGTGGGACGTGCAGTCCTTCACCCTCGCCGGCGTCAACGAGACCCTCGCCTGCCGCCGCCCCGACATCGGGCTGCGCACCCGCAGCGCCGACGCCCCCGGTGACACCGACGACCTCACCTACGCGCCGCCCACCTCCGACTACGTCACCCCGCCCCAGAACGTCCTGGCCGCCCGCACCGGCCACCTCCCCCGTACCGCCGACACCCCCATCCTGGCCGGCCGGCAGGACAAAGCCGCTCTCGGCGACAGGACGTTCCCGCACCAGCGGGCCGCCCAGCTGTGCCTGACCTCCCTCACCATCACCGACAGCTTCGGACGCACCATCAGCCCGCTCGTCAAGGACCAGGGGCACATCACGGTGCGCGCCCCCTCCCTCACCGTCACCGACGCCACCCGCAGCTACGCCATCGACGGCCAGCCCGCCTCCGACCTCGTCGACCTGCCTCCCCGCCTCCACCAGAGCGCTCGGCTGCGCTTCGACCTCCTCGACGCGACGACCCGCGTCCCCCTGGTCGAGCTGGACACCCCCGACTCCGGCGACCCCGTCCACGGCTGGATCCTCGCCACCCGCTCCGGCCGCCGCCAATCGCTGCTGTGCTACGAACCCGACGGCCGGCCCCTGTTCGACCTGCACTGCATCGACGCGGGCGCCGCCCGCTGCCGCCCCCTGCCGGGCTCCCGCTACACCGGCCCCCACGACACCCCCGCCGACACCCCGTGGAACGCCGCCGCCCCGCTCAGGGACTTCGCCGCCGACCACCCCGCACTCGCGGCCTTCCTCAAGCCCCTCGTGCCCGCCCCCGGCAGCGGCGGCAACGGTGCGCTCGCCGCGCTCCTGGACTCCGTCCAACAGGGCCTCGACACCATCACCCCGCCCGCCCCGCGCACCGCCGACCGCGGCAACCTCGCCTTCGCCCTCGGCCGCCCCTGCGCGCTCATGACCGCACGCCTGCGCCTGGAGCTCGACGGCCCGCCACTGCCCGCCGCCACCCCGGAAGCCCTCGGCAACCCGAAGCCGACCGTTGCGCCGGCCACCCGCCGGCCCGTCCTGCTCGGCGACCCGCACCTCGTCGGCGACGGTCTGCTGGGCTACTTCACCCACCCCACGGCCACCGGCCCCGCCGACCACTCCCGCTTCCACACCCACCACCCGGCCGACCCCGCCGGCTTCACCCTGCCCCCCAGTGCCGAGGACATCACCCTGGTCGCCCAGGACATCACGCGCGCCACCGACACCGATCACCCCGAGGCGCCCGAGGACACCCTCGTCACCCTGCTCGCCTGCCCCCACAACAGTGTCCAGGCCGTCACCGACATCGTGCCCGCCGTCAGCCTCACCCTTCCCCCCGCCCACACCGACCGGGCCCTCGCCCGGATCCGCACCGCCTTCCCGCTCGGCCCCGTCCTCGCCCCCGTCCCCTCCGGGCAACGCACCGACCTGATCATGCCCCAGCCCGACCACGGCACCTGGAGCTGGGCCGAACCCACCGCCCCCACCGCCTGGACCACCCACGGCGTCACCTCGCCCCGCCCCACCGACCAGGCCCCGGGGCACGTCCCCGAGGCGCACACCGGCTACCTCCTCCCCGGCCCGGGCGACCCCGTGGCCGGCGACCACGGGGGCCGGTGAGCAGGTGGCCGAACCGAGGCCAAGGGGTGGTGTCCGTGCTGGGACACCACCGGCCCGGCCGTCCTCAGACCTTCCGCGCCGGGCCGGGTGCCGCGCACTCGTCGACGAAGGCGAGGCAGGCGGCAAGGTGCTGGCGGTAGACGTCCGGGGTGTGGTGGTGCTCCTTACGGGGCGGGCCCTCGATCCACCGCTGCCAGAGGCCGTCCGGGGCAACGAACGGAGCCGCCCGGTCGGTGCCGAGCACGCCGTCCAGGTGCAGCAGTGCGCCGATGGCGGCCGGCTGGTCGTAGTAGAGGTCGGGGCGGCGCAGGTAGTGGTCGAGGTAGGAGACCAGGAGCTCCGCGTCCGCGGCGGTGCCGAAGGTGGCGAGGGTGACGCAGTACGCCGAGCCCGCGTAGGGCCCGCCGCTGGCGAGCAGGAGTTCGCCGAGGCGCTCGCGGAACTCGGTGCGGCGGGCGACGGCGATCAGCCAGGCCGTGGTCTTGCGCTCGCGCCATCCGCTGTCGAGCAGCACTCCCAGCTCACGGGGTGTGATCTCCGCGGCGGCCTCGCCGAGTTCCCGGGTCACCCTGGCGCGTTCGGGGCCGGTCCCGCGCAGGTAGTTGCCGCCGAGCCTGAGGTAGCGGCGGTCGGGCTTGACGTAGCGGTCGACGAGGCGTTGCCACTCGGGGTTCTGGAGGTACTCCACGAGCCGCATCCTGCCGCGTACAGTCCGGTCCGACCATCGCATTTCCGCCGCCGAATCTCTCGGACGCCGCGGATCGCCCCCGGCGATGGTGTACATCAGCGGAAGAGTGGATGAAGCCGTGCCTCAGGGACGGCGGACCGGCCGCGTTAGCCGCGAACATGACAGATATGGATCGTCTTCTGCGCTGTGCGATCGCTCTGATGTTGGCCGCGGTCTCGGCCGGACTGATGACCCCGCAGGCCCGGGCCGGGACCGACGGGGGCTGGGTGCCGCTCGCGCCCGGGGTGGCGTACCGGGAGCTGACGGTCCGTACCCCGCACGGTGAGGCGCGGGTGTACGCCGTCCGCGCCGACCTCCGGCAGCCGGGGGTGCGGGCGGACCTGCTGTTCCCCGGCGCGGTGGCCGACCGGGCGCCGCTGACCCGGCTGGCCGGGGCGCGCGGGGCGGTGGCGGCGGTGAACGGGGACTTCTTCGACATCTCGGAGGAGCAGCACCCGGGGATCGAGGCCACCGGGGCGCCCTCCGGTCCGGCCGTGTTCCGGGGGCGGCCGCTGAAGGCGGCGGTCCCCGAGGCCCAGCGGTTCGGCTGGCGGCCGCCGCCGGGGGACGACGACCGGGACGTGCTGGGGGTCGGCGTGGACGGGGTGGCCCGTACCGACCGCCTGGAGCTGCACGGCCATGTGTGGACCCCGTACGGAAGTTGGCCGCTCGGGGGGCTGAACCAGTACGCCCTGCCGGTCGGATCGATCGGCGTGTTCACCTCCGACTGGGGCGCACGCTCCCGGGCGCGCGCCGTCTGCGGGAGCGACGAGTCGCGCGCGGACCCATGCACCACGGACACCTGGGAGGTGACGGTCCGCCACGACCGGGTGGTGTCGGTCTCCCCGACCCCGGGCAGCGGCCCGATCCCCGAGGACAGCACCGTGCTGCTCGGCCGCGAGGCCGGCGCCCGCGCACTGGCCGACCTTCCGCTCGGCACCCCCGTCGCCGTGGACTACCACCTCGCCGCGACCCGACCGGTGCCCCTGGTCTTCGCCCTGGGCGCCTACCCCGTGCTGCGCGGCGGCCACCCGTTGCCGCAGCTGGACACCGTCGACGTCGAGCCGCGCAGCGCGGTCGGGCTGTCGCACGGCGGGCGGGTGCTGACCCTGCTCGCCACCGACGGGCGCGAGGGCACCTCCACCGGCCTGACGGTCAGCGAACTCGCCCGGGTGGTGGGCGACCTCGGCTGCCCGGACGGCGTCTACTTCGACGGCGGCGCCTCCTCCACCCTGGTCGCCCGTGACCCGGCCACCGGCGACCTCACCGTGCGCAACCACCTCGACCACGGCCAGGAGCGGCGGATCCCCAACGGGATCGGCATCTTCGCCGGACCGGGCCCTACCTCCGACTGAGAAAGTGTTGGGTAAGTGATCAACTCCGTGGCGTGATGCATGCCGGTGATCTTCGCGGTCTGGGGACCCGCGAAGATCACCGGCATGTGTG
>NZ_JBEOSV010000041.1:0-2779 GCF_040303245.1 Kitasatospora sp. NPDC096077
GGAACGGACGCTTCCTTCGGACCGCCTTCCAGCGGGCCCTCCGGGCGCTTCGTTCTTTCGTGTTTCCAGCTTACCAGATGTTTTCCGCTCCGTTTACCGGAGCTTTTCGCATCTGAAATCTGGTGTTAACCGCCAAGTTGTGGCGACTCGGCCAACCATAGCGGGTCGGCGGCCGGAGCGCGAATCGGAGCGCACCAGGAGTCACCCGGGTGGCGGCATGATTTGTTGCTCTCGCGAGCATATACAGCAATGGCCTCGGTTCGCCAAGATGCCTGTAGAGTGCGGCGCATCGACCAAGAGGACTAGACCAGTCGCGGGTCGATGTGACGCCGGTCGGTAGACGGGCGGGGGCGTGGGTCTTCGCCCGGGAATGTCGGCAGATGTCCGAAGTTGACATGATTTAGGCTTCAGTTGATCGTGTGCCGCACCTCGCGGCCGCTCACTGTATTGCGCACTTGGGAGGCACCACCATGACCACTGTGACGTCGCCGCTGACCGGCAAGGTCGTCGGGCTCGCCGGCGTGCCGGACCCGGTGTTCTCGGGTGCGATGGTCGGCCCGGGCACCGCGATCGACCCGGTTCGCGAGCCCACCGAGGCGCTCGCCCCGGTGGACGGCGTCGTCGTCTCCATGCACCCGCACGCGTTCGTCGTGGTGGACGCGGACGGACACGGTGTCCTGACCCACCTCGGCATCGACACCGTGCAGCTGAACGGCGAGGGCTTCGAGCTGCTCGTCAACAAGGGCGACACGGTGACCCGCGGTCAGGCCGTGATCCGGTGGAACCCGGCTGCCGTCGAGGCCGCCGGCAAGTCGCCGATCTCGCCGATCGTGGCGCTGGAGGCCGCCCCCGACGCGCTGGGCAACCTGCGCGAGGACGGCGAGACCCTGGCGGGCGACAAGCTGTTCAGCTGGAGCTGACCTCTCTATATACGGACACACACCCGCCCCGCAGGAGTTGACGGGGCGACCCGGCACTCAGCGGTTCCCGGCGGGGCCGCTCCTCTCAGCGGAGAACAGGTACATGGAGAAGACACTGCGCGGCGTGGGTGTCAGCCACGGGGTCGCGATCGGCCAGGTGCGGCACATGGGCACGGCGGTCCTGGAGCCCCCGGCCACCCAGATCCCGACCGAGGACGCGCCCCGTGAGCAGGCGCGGGCCCAGGCGGCCGTCGAGGCCGTCGCCGCCGACCTGATCGCGCGCGGCAACCTGGCGGGCGGCGAGGCGCAGGGCGTGCTGGAGGCCCAGGCGCTGATGGCGCAGGACCCGGAGCTGATGGCCGACGTGTCCCGCCGGATCACCGTCGGCAGCAGCGCCGAGCGCGGTGTGTACGACGCCTTCGCCGCCTACCGGGCGCTGCTGGCCTCCGCCGGGGAGTACCTGGCCGGCCGGGTCGCCGACCTGGACGACGTGCGCAACCGCATCGTGGCCCGGCTGCTGGGCGTGCCGATGCCGGGCGTGCCGGACAGCGACGAGCCGTACGTGCTGTTCGCGCGGGACCTGGCGCCGGCCGACACCGCGCTGCTGGACCCGACGCTGGTGCTCGGCTTCGTGACCGAGGAGGGCGGGCCGACCAGCCACAGCGCCATCCTGGCGCGGGCGCTGGGCGTGCCGGCCGTGGTCGCGCTGCCGGGGGCGACCGATGTCGCCGAGGGCACCGTCGTCGCGGTGGACGGCAGCTCGGGCGACGTGCTACTGGACCCGACGCAGGAGAAGCAGGACGAGCTGCGGGCGGCCGCCGCCGAGCGCAAGGCCGCCCTGGCCGCCTCCTCCGGTCCGGGGCAGACCTCGGACGGGCACCGGGTGCCGCTGCTGGCCAACGTCGGTGGCCCGGCGGACGTGCCGGCCGCGCTGGAGAACGGTGCGGAGGGCGTCGGCCTGTTCCGTACCGAGTTCCTGTTCCTGGACGACTCGGCGAAGGCTCCCAGCGAGGAGAAGCAGGTCGAGGCGTACCGCAAGGTGCTGGAGGCGTTCCCGGAGGGCCGGGTCGTGGTCCGGGTGCTGGACGCGGGCGCGGACAAGCCGCTGGACTTCCTCACCCCGGCCGACGAGCCGAACCCGGCGCTGGGTGTGCGCGGTCTGCGCACCCTGCTGGAGCACCCCGAGGTGCTGCGCACCCAGCTGCGGGCGCTGGCCACGGCGGCCGAGGGCCTGCCGGTGCACCTTGAGGTGATGGCCCCGATGGTGGCCGACCGCAAGGACGCCGCGGACTTCGCGGCCGCCTGCCGCGAGGCCGGGCTGAACGCCAAGTTCGGTGCGATGGTGGAGATCCCGTCGGCCGCCCTGCGGGCCCGGTCGATCCTCCAGGAGGTCGAGTTCCTGTCGCTGGGGACCAACGACCTGGCTCAGTACACCTTCGCCGCCGACCGTCAGGTCGGTGCGCTGGCCCGGCTGCAGGACCCGTGGCAGCCGGCGCTGCTGGACCTGGTCGCCGCCTCCGCCGATGCGGCGCGGGTGGCCGGCAAGAGCTGCGGCGTCTGCGGCGAGGCCGCCTCGGACCCGCTGCTGGCCGTGGTGCTGACCGGTCTCGGCGTCACCAGCCTCTCCATGGGCGCGGCCTCGATCCCCTACGTGCGGGCCGCGCTGGCCAAGTACACGCTGGCGCAGTGCCGCCGGGCGGCCGAGGCGGCCCGGGCCGCGGACAGCGCCGAGGAGGCGCGGGCCGCCGCGCAGCAGGTGCTGTCCGGCGAGTGAGGCAGTAGGAGCAGGACGAGAAGGGGGGGGGGCCCCCCGGGGGGGGAGCGGCCCCGCGGCGGGGGGGAGGCCGGCCGGGGGCGGG
>NZ_JBEOSV010000041.1:2788-69670 GCF_040303245.1 Kitasatospora sp. NPDC096077
CCCGCCTGCTGGGGGGTCGGGGGTGTGTGCTCATTTCGTTCCCGCCCCTGCGGGCGCCCCGCCCGGGGGGGGGCCCCGCCCCCCTTCGGCGTTGCTCAGGCCTGCCGGTCGCGGCGCAGCTGCTCGAAGAAGCGCAGGTGGTCGATGTTGTCGACGGAGCCCGGGTTGACGGCCTGCTCCAGCGGGGTGCCGGAGAGGATCCGCTTGACCGGGACCTCGATGCGCTTGCCGGTGAGGGTGTGCGGGAGGCCGCGCACGACGATCACCTCGTCGGGCACGTGGCGCGGGGAGAGCTCGGTGCGCAGCGAGGTGCGGATGCGGCCGATGAGGGCCTCGTCGAGTTCGGCGCCGGGGGCGAGGACGACGAACAGCGGCATCCAGTAGCCGCCGTCGGGCTCCTCCAGGCCGATGACCAGGGATTCGGCGATCTCGGGGAGTCGCTCGACCACCTCGTAGATGTCCGAGGAGCCCATCCGGACGCCCTGGCGGTTCAGGGTGGAGTCGGAGCGGCCGTGGATGATCACGGTGCCGCGGGAGGTGACGGTGATCCAGTCGCCGTGGCGCCAGATGCCGGGGTAGGTGTCGAAGTAGCTGTCGTGGTAGCGGGTGCCCTCGGGGTCGTTCCAGAAGCCGGTGGGCATCGACGGGATGGGCTTGGTGACGACGAGTTCGCCGACGGTGTCGGTGTGCGGGTGGCCCTGGACGTCCCAGGACTCGACGGCCGCGCCGAGGCAGGGGGCCTGGATCTCGCCGAGGTGCACCGGCAGGGTGGGGACGCCGCCGACGAAGCAGGAGCAGACGTCGGTGCCGCCGCTGACCGAGGCGAGCCAGACGTCCTGCTTGACCTCGTCGTAGATCCAGCGGAAGCCGTCGGGCGGGAGCGGGGAGCCGGTGGTGCCGATGCAGCGGACGGCGGAGAGGTCGAGCTCGCGGCCGGGGTGCAGGTCGGCCTTGCGGCTGGCGATGACGTAGGCGGCGGAGGTGCCGAGGACGGTGGCGCGGGTGCGGGCCGCGACGGACCAGAGGGCGCCGGTGTCGGGGTGGCCGGGGCTGCCGTCGTAGGTGACGATCGTGGCCCCGACCAGGAGGCCGGCCAGCAGGAAGTTCCACATCATCCAGCCGGTCGAGGTGTACCAGAGGAAGCGGTCCTGCGGGCCGAGGTCGAGGTGGAGGCCGGCCTGCTTGAGGTGTTCGAGCAGGATGCCGCCCTGGCTCTGGACGATGGCCTTGGGCAGGCCGGTGGTGCCGGAGGAGTAGAGGACCCAGAGCGGGTGGTCGAAGGGGACGGGCTCGAAGACCGGCTCGACGTCCTCGGCGACCAGGTCGTCCCACTGGAGGGCGCCCTCGGGGGCGGGGGCGCCGAGCAGCGGGACGTGCACCACGGTGTGCAGGCTGGGGAGTTCGCGGCGCAGTTCGGCGACGACCTCGGTGCGGTCGTGGTCCTTGCCGCCGTAGTGGTAGCCGTCGACGGCGAAGAGGACGCCGGGTTCGATCTGCTGGAGGCGGTCGAGGACGCTGCGGGCGCCGAAGTCGGGGGCGCAGCTGGTCCAGACGGCTCCGACGGCGGCGGTGGCCAGGAGGGCGACGGCGGCCTGCGGGATGTTGGGCAGGTAGGCGCTGACCCGGTCGCCGGGGCCCACGCCGCGGGCGCGCAGGGCGGCGGCCAGCGAGCCGACCTGGCGGCGGAGTTCGGCCCAGGTGAGGACGGCCGGCTGCTCGGTGGTCTCGTCCAGGTGGAGGATCGCCGGGCGGTCGGCGTTGGCCGGGTCGTCGGCCGCGCGCAGGGCGTGCTCGGCGTAGTTGAGGCGGGCGCCGGGGAACCAGCGGGCGCCCGGCATGGCCGGGTCGGCGAGGACGGCCTCGGGGGCCCGGGTGAAGCGGACGTCGAACCACTGGGTGACCGCCGTCCAGAAGCGGTCGAGGTCGGCGGTGGACCAGGCGTGCAGGTCGGCGTAGCGCTGGGCGGCCTGCTGGTCGTCCTCGGCCGGGGCGAGCGGGGCGGCCGGGGCGGCGTGGTGCTCGGCGGCCCAGGCCTGGAAGGCCACCAGGGTGGTGGCGGCGGCGCGAGCGGGGTTGGGGCGCCAGAGCGGCTGGTCCTGGGTTGGGGTGCTCACGGTGGTGGTCTCCCGGCCGGTGGTGGGGACGGGTGAGCTCGTGGCCAACCCGTCCGGTTGGGCTGTCGGTGCAGACCATGCCATGTGCGGGCCCGCTGCGCCAGGGTCGGCCGGTGGGCCGTGGGGGCCTGTCCCGCCGGACGGGCCCGAGGTCAGCCGGTGGTGAACTCGCCGTCGAACCAGCGGCGCAGGATGCCGTTGTGGAAGTCCCAGACGAGCGGGGTGTCGGCGGTGGCGAGCAGCCAGCCCTCGGTCTCGTCGGTGGGGCGGGAGGGCGGGAGTTCGGCGAGCGGGCGGGCGGGGAGCAGCCCGCAGACCATGACGAAGCGGCCGTTGGGGTCGGAGGCCAGGTGGACCAGGCGGATGTCGGCGGCGTCGGCCAGGATGCCGGTCTCCTCGGCGAGTTCGCGCACACAGGCCTGCTGCCAGCTCTCGCCGAAGTCCATGTAGCCGCCCGGGAAGGCGAGTTCGCCGTAGCCGGGCTCGATGGTGCGGCGGATGACGACCAGGGCCGGGTCGGCGTCGGGCCGGGTGACGGGGAGGACCGTGACGGCGACGGGCAGCGGGTTGCGGTAGCTGATCTCGGCGCAGCCGGGGCAGGTGCGGGGCCAGCCGTCGGTGCCGGGCGGGTAGGGCGTGCCGCAGAAGTGGCAGTGGGAGAACGGCCGGTGGGTGGGGCGGGCGGCTTCGTCGATGGTCATGGGCGGATGGTAGCCGGGGGCTCAGCGGGGCCGGTCGGCGGTGCTGGGCCGGTCGCCGGGGGGTTCCGGTTCCTCCTCGCGGGCGGGGCGGAGCAGGGCGGGGTGGAGCAGCCGGGCGTCGCCGGCGTGGTAGGTGCGGGCGCGGGGGCCGCCGCGGGCGCCACCGCGCTCGGTGGTGGTGCCGGTGCTCTCGACGAAGCCGGGGCAGGAAAGGACCTTGCGGTGGAAGTTGCCGGGGTGGAGCTTCTCGTCCCAGACGGCCTCGTAGACGGCGCGCAGTTCGGGGATGGTGAAGTCGTGGGGCAGGAAGGCGGTGGCGAGCGGGCTGTACTCCAGCTTGGCGCGCACCCGGTCCAGGCCGTCGGCGAGGATCCGGGCGTGGTCGAAGGCCAGTCGGATCGGGCCCGCCGGGCCCGGGTGGGGACCGGTGTGCCCGTCGACGCCACCCCCGTGGGTGTCGGCGGGCACACCGGTGTCCGGTGCGCGGTCCGGGGACCGCGGTGCCGGGTCGAGGTCGGCCACCGGGTGCCAGGCGGCGGCCGCGGCGTCCGTCCCGGCCTGCGGGTCGGGCAGGTCGGGGGCGAAGGCCAGGTAGGCGACCGAGACGACGTGCATCCGCGGGTCCCGTTCGGGGGCTCCGTAGGTGCCGAGCTGTTCGAGGTGCAGCCGGCAGAGCGCGGCCTCCACCTCGGAGGCGCTCTGCAGACCCGTCTCCTCGGCGAGTTCGCGCGCGGCGGCCTCGTCGAGGTTCTCCTCCCCCGCCCGCAGGAAGCCGCCGGGCAGCGCCCAACAGCCCTGGTGGGGCGGGGCGCCGCGCTCGACCAGCAGGACGTGCAGGCGGCCGTGCCGCAGGGTCAGGGCGACCACGTCGACCGTGACGGCGATCGGGGCGTAGGCGCGCGGGTCGTACGCGGCGAGCCACTCCTGCTCGGCCGCGGGCCCGGCGGCGGGCTGGGGGGACGGTTCGTCCGCGGCCATCGCCGGCTCCTCTCCCGCACCCCTGGGGCACGTGGTGCTGTCGTTCTCGGGATGAGCACAACGTAATGGCTTCGTTCCCCGGCGGCAAACGGTTTTCCCGGTGGCCGGAGGGCTCCGGCTTCTAGGCTGTGACCAGGAACTACCGTGTTCGAGGAGGCCGAGATGCCCACTGCTCCCCCGCCGGACTTCGCCGCCGCGCTGGCGGCCGGCCCGCTGGTCCTGGACGGCGGGATGTCGAACCAGTTGGCCGCCGCCGGTCACGACCTGTCGGACGGGCTGTGGTCGGCGCGGTTGCTCGCGGACGAGCCGGAGGCGGTGGTGGAGGCGCACCGGGCGTACTTCGCGGCCGGGGCCGAGGTCGCCATCACGGCGAGCTACCAGGCGAGCTTCGAGGGCTTCGCCCGGCGCGGGGTCGGGCACGCGGCGGCGGCGCGGCTGCTGGCGAGCAGTGTGGAACTGGCCCGGGAGGCGGTGCGGGCCGAACCGGGCGGGCGGCGGCGCTGGGTGGCGGCCTCGGTGGGTCCGTACGGGGCGGTGCTGGCGGACGGTTCGGAGTACCGCGGCCGGTACGGGCTGGACCACGCGGAGCTGGTGGCCTTCCACCGGCCGCGGCTGGAGGTGCTGGCGGCGGCCCGCCCGGACGTGCTGGCGCTGGAGACGGTGCCGGACGCGGACGAGGCGCGGGCACTGCTGGAGCTGGTGCACGGGCTGGGGGTGCCGGCCTGGTTGTCGTACAGCGTGGCGGACGGTCGGACCAGGGCCGGGCAGCCGCTGGCGGAGGCGTTCGCGCTGGCCGCGGACGTGGACGAGGTGCTCGCGGTGGGCGTCAACTGCTGTACGCCGCGGGACGCGGACCTGGCGGTGGCGGTGGCCGCCGAGGTGACCGGGAAGCCGGTGGTGGTGTACCCGAACAGCGGGGAGGAGTGGGATCCGGAGCGCCGGGGCTGGCGCGGGGAGCCGACCTTCCGCTCGGCACGGGTGGGCGGCTGGCTGGCGGACGGCGCCCGGCTGGTCGGCGGCTGCTGCCGGGTCGGCACGGACGGGATCGCGGCGCTGGCGGCCGAGGTGACCGTGCGGCGGGGGCTGCTGAGCGGGGTGGACGGGTAGGGCCCGTCGTCGGACTCCCGCCTGCGGGGCCGCGGAGGTTAACACCCGGCCGAGCGCGGGTTACCGAGGGGGAAGGTGCACGGACGGACAGCGGCCTGGCAGACTCGTCCCGTCACCACTGCGGTCGACATTGTCGACCGCCTGTCAGCGCGGAGGTACCCATGCCCGGCCCGATCCAGTCGCTCTCCCGGGCCGCCGCGATCATGCGCCTGCTGGCGGGCGGTGAACGCCGGCTGGGCCTGTCCGAGGTCGCGACGGCGCTGGACCTCGCCAAGGGCACCGCGCACGGCATCCTGCGCACGCTGCAGCAGGAGGGGTTCGTCGAGCAGGACCCGGAGAGCGGCAAGTACCAGCTGGGCGCCGAGCTGCTGCGGCTGGGGCAGAGCTACCTGGACGTGCACGAGCTGCGGGCCCGGGCGCTGGTGTGGGCGGACGACCTGGCCCGGGCGGCCGGCGAGACGGTCTACCTGGGGGTGCTGCACCAGCAGGGCGTGCTGATCGTGCACCACGTGTTCCGGCCCGACGACACCCGGCAGGTGCTGGAGGTCGGTTCGATGCAGCCCCTGCACAGCACCGCGCTGGGCAAGGTGCTGGTGGCCTACGACCCGGTCGCGCGCGGGGAGTTGGGCGACGGCCCGTACGAGTCGTACACCCTGCGGACGTTGACCGAGGCGAGCGACCTGGACGCCGAGTGCGCGCTGATCCGCGAGCGCGGCTGGGCGGACTCGATCGAGGAGACCTGGGAGGGCGTGGCCTCGATCGGCGCGCTGATCCAGGACCGGCGGCGCAACCCGGTGGGCGCGGTGTGCATCAGCGGGGCGGTCGAACGGGTCTGCGAGGACGGCTTCGTGAAGCCCTCGCTGGTGGCGTCGGTGCGCAGCGCGGCGCGGGCGATCTCCCGCGATCTGGGTGCCGGGCGGTTCTGACCGCAGCGGTCTTTTTCGTCACGCTGAGGCGCGGACGGGCGGGAGGCCTGTCCGCGCCTTGGCGTTTTGCCCCGATTCGGGGCACTCCGCTGGGTAACTTCGGGGGACCCGCCGAGGCGAGGGTCACAGCTCCGTAACCCCGCCTTGACGTGGGGCCGACCTGGGGAGGAAGCTTCCGCATGACGGTCGACATTGTCGAACGATGGCCGGGAAGATCACTTCCCCCGATGCGCTCACCCGCACAGGGATCGACCCGCCGCCTGCCCCCACCCGCACCTCGGGCCATGACAAGGGAGTCTTTGTGTCCGCGTTCTCCAACGGCGACGTCTTCGTCGGCGAAACCCTCGGCACCGCCGCCCTGATACTCCTCGGCGGTGGCGTCTGCGCCGCCGTGACCCTCAAGAAGTCGAAGGCCGTCAACGCCGGCTGGCTGGCGATCACCTTCGGCTGGGGCTTCGCGGTCCTCATCGCCGCCTACATGTCGGCTCCGAAGTCCGGCGCCCACCTCAACCCGGCCGTCACGATCGCGCTCGCGGTCAAGAGCGGCGAGTGGAGCCAGGTGCCGCTCTACCTCGGCTCCCAGCTGCTCGGGGCGATCATCGGCGCCGTACTGGTCTGGCTCACCTACCTCGGCCAGTTCCAGGCCAACGAGGAGCCCACCCTCGGCATCTTCGCGACCGGGCCCGAGGTCCGGAACAAGCTCCAGAACGTGATCACCGAGGTCATCGGGACCTTCGTGCTCTGCTTCGCGATCCTCACGATCGGCACCAACTCCGGCCTCTCGCAGTCCGGCACCAGCACTCTGATGGTCGCCTTCACCGTCGTCGGCATCGGCCTCTCCCTCGGTGGCCCGACCGGCTACGCCATCAACCCGGCCCGTGACCTCGGCCCGCGCATCGCCCACGCCATCCTCCCGATCCCGGGCAAGGGCAGCTCGGACTGGTCGTACGCCTGGATCCCCGTCGTCGGACCGCTCCTCGGCGGCCTGGCGGCCGGTGGCCTGTACAACGCGATCTTCTAGAGCGACGGCTTCGAACCCGCCGAGCACGGGGACTGACCGGACAACCGTGTCAGACCCACCCACCCCGTAATCCCCCGAACTTGAGCCGAGGACCCTCCACATGACCTCCACTGGCAACTACATCGCCGCGATCGACCAGGGCACCACCTCCAGCCGCTGCATCATCTTCGGCGCCGACGGCCGGATCGTCTCCGTCGACCAGCAGGAGCACCGGCAGATCTTCCCCCAGCCCGGCTACGTCGAGCACGACGCCGCCGAGATCTGGACCCGGGTGCAGTCGGTCGTCCGCGGTGCGCTGGAGAAGGCCGGCCTGACCCGGGACGACATCCGCGCGATCGGCATCACCAACCAGCGCGAGACCACCGTCCTGTGGGACAAGAACACCGGTGAGCCGGTGCACAACGCGCTGGTGTGGCAGGACACCCGCACCGAGGCGCTCTGCCGCGAGCTGGGCCGCAACGTCGGCCAGGACCGCTTCCGCCGCGAGACCGGCCTCCCGCTGGCCAGCTACTTCGCCGGCCCGAAGATCCGCTGGCTGCTGGACAACGTCGAGGGCCTGCGCGAGCGCGCCGAGGCCGGCGACATCCTGTTCGGCACCATGGACACCTGGGTGATCTGGAACCTCACCGGCGGTGTGAACGGCGGCAAGCACGTCACCGACGTGACCAACGCCAGCCGCACCATGCTGATGAACCTCAAGACCCTGGCCTGGGACGAGGAGATCGCCGAGTCGATGGGCGTGCCGATGGCCGTCCTGCCGGAGATCCGCTCCTCCGCCGAGGTCTACGGCGAGGCCGTCGGCGACCTGGCCGGCGTCCCGGTCGCCTCCGCGCTCGGTGACCAGCAGGCCGCGCTGTTCGGCCAGACCTGCTTCAACGAGGGCGAGGCCAAGTCCACCTACGGCACCGGCACCTTCCTGCTGCTGAACACCGGCGAGAAGATCGTCAACTCGTACCACGGCCTGCTGACCACGGTCGGCTACCGGATCGGCGACCAGGCCCCGGTGTACGCCCTGGAAGGCTCGATCGCCGTCACCGGCTCGCTCGTCCAGTGGCTGCGCGACCAGCTCGGCATCATCTCCACCGCCGCCGAGATCGAGACCCTCGCCAACACCGTCGAGGACAACGGCGGCGCCTACTTCGTCCCGGCCTTCTCCGGCCTGTTCGCCCCGTACTGGCGCTCCGACGCCCGCGGTGTGATCGCCGGTCTGACCCGGTACGTCACCAAGGGCCACCTGGCCCGAGCCGTCCTGGAGGCCACCGCCTGGCAGACCCGCGAGGTCGTCGACGCCATGCAGAAGGACTCCGGGGTCGAGCTCACCGCCCTCAAGGTCGACGGCGGCATGACCAGCAACAACCTGCTCATGCAGAACATCGCCGACGTCCTGAACGCCCCGGTCGAGCGCCCGTACGTGGCCGAGACCACCGCCCTCGGCGCGGCCTACGCGGCCGGACTCGCCGTCGGCTTCTGGAACGACCTCGACACCCTGCGGGCCAACTGGCACCGCGCCGCCGAGTGGACTCCCCGCATGGACGAGGCCACCCGGGAGCGTGAGTACAAGAAGTGGCTCAAGGCCGTGGAGCGCACCATGGGCTGGGTGGAGGAGGAAGAGAACAACTGACCGACAAGCCGGTCGGGGCCCCGTGCCCCGACCGGCCGGTTCCGTTTGATCGGCCCGCCGCACACGGGCCGACCGGCCTCTCCCGGAGGGGCCGCACCGCACACGAGAGGAGTAACGGCGCCGCCCGACCAGCGCGCCGTACACAACCACCATGGCAACCATCCCGACCCTGGGCGCCGAGCGCACCGCCGGCCGCACCGCCTCCCGCGCCGAGACCCGTGAACTGCTCGGCAAGGCCACCTACGACCTGCTGGTGATCGGGGGCGGCATCCTCGGCACGGCCGTCGCCTGGACCGCGTCCCAGGCCGGCCTGAAGGTCGCCATGGTCGACGCCGGCGACTTCGCCGGCGCCACCTCCAGCGCCTCGTCCAAGCTCGTTCACGGCGGCCTGCGCTACCTGCAGACCGGTGCGGTCAAGCTGGTCGCGGAGAACCACAAGGAGCGCCGCGCGCTCTCCACCGACGTGGCTCCGCACCTGGTCAACCCGCTGACCTTCTTCGTGCCGGTCTACAAGGGCGGCCCGCACGGCGCGGCCAAGCTCGGCGCCGGCGTGTTCCTGTACTCGGCGCTGTCCGCCTTCCGCGACGGCATGGGCCGGGTCTCCACCGCCGCCCACGCCGCCCAGCAGGTGCCCGCGCTGCGCACCGAGGGCCTGCGCTCGGTGGCCGTCTACGGCGACCACCAGATGAACGACTCGCGCGTCGCGGTGATGACCGTGCGCGCCGCCGTCGACGCCGGCGCCGTGGTGCTCAACCACGCCGAGGTCACCGGCCTGCGCTTCACCGGCGGCCGGGTCACCGGTGCCGAGCTGCGCGACCGCCTGGACGGCAGCGAGTTCGGCGTGAACGCCCGCCTGGTGCTCAACGCCACCGGCCCGTGGGTGGACCACCTGCGCACCATGGAGGACGCCGGCGCCGCGCCGTCGATCCGCCTCTCCAAGGGCGCCCACGTCGTGGTCAAGCGCCGCTCGCCGTGGCGCGCCGCGCTGACCATCCCGATCGACAAGTACCGCGTCTCCTTCGCCATCCCGTGGGAGGACCACGTCCTCCTCGGCACCACGGACGAGGAGTACACCGGCGACCCGAAGGACGTCCGGGCCACCGACGCGGACATCGACCAGATCATGGGCGAGGCCGCGCACGCGATCCGCGACGAGCACCTCGACCGCGACCTGATCACCTACTCCTTCGCCGGCCTGCGGGTGCTGCCCGGCGGCCCCGGCGACACCGCCGCCGCCAAGCGCGAGACCGTCGTCACCGAGGGCCGCGGCGGCATGCTGTCGGTCTCCGGCGGCAAGTGGACCACCTACCGGCACATCGGCCGCGCGGTGCTGGAGAAGCTGGCCCACGTGCCCGGCACCGGCCTCGCCGAGGACATGTCCCCGATCGCCCCGACCGTCCCGCTGCCGGGCGTCGGCGCGCCGAACGCCGTGGCGCACCGCCTGCTGATCGACCGCGAGCCGGGCTCGCGGATGGAGCCGCTGGTGGCCAAGCACCTGGCCAGCCACTACGGCACCCTGTCCTTCGACATCGCCCGCATGATCGACGAGAACCCGGAGCTCGGCCGGCCGATCCACGAGGACGGCCCGGACGTCTGGGCGCAGGTCGCGTACGCGGCCGAGAACGAGTGGGCGTACACCGCGGACGACGTGCTGCGCCGCCGCACCACCATGACGGTGCGCGGGCTGGACACCCCGGAGATCCGGGACGAGGTCGAGGCCTTCCTGACGAAGCGGGCCGGCAAGTAGGCACCTCTGCCGGCAGGCGACTGCGGTACGGCGGGCGGGCGTTCGGGGTTTCCCCGGGCGCCCGCCCGCCGTTTCGCGTTCCGCCGGGGCACGGACCGGTCGGCCGCTCGGACCGGTCCGTCGCTCAGACCGGTCGGCCGGCCTTGATCACGTGGCGGAGGTGGCGCTCCGGCCGGGTGAGCACGGTGAGGTCGGCCAGCGGGTCGCCGTCGACCAGCAGCAGGTCGGCGTGGGCACCCGGGGCCAGGGTGCCGATCTCCCCCGCCAGGCCGAGCAGCCGGGCCGCGGTGGTGGTGGCCGAGCGGAGCACGTCGGCGGCCGGCTGGACCCGGGCGCGCAGGGTGAACTCCTCCAGCTGGGCCTGGTGCAGCGGGCCGAGCAGGTCGCTTCCGTAGACCAGGTTGACGCCGGCCCGGTGGGCGCGCTCCAGGGCCTCCAGACCCCGGTCGCGGACCTCGGCGAGCTTGGCCAGCGAGGCCGGCGGCAGGCCGCTCGCGGCGCCGAGCCGGGCGGTCTGCTCGTAGGCGACCAGGGTGGGGACCAGGAAGGCGTCCTTCGCCAGCAGCAGCTCGATCGTGCTGTCGTCCAGCAGGTTGCCGTGTTCGACGCAGCGCACGCCGGCCCGCAGGGCGCGGTCGATCGCCCGCGGGTGGTAGGCGTGCACGGTGACGTAGCGGTTGTGGTTCTCCGCCTCCTCGACGGCCGCCCGGATCTCCTCCTCGCTGTACTGGACGGCGGCGATCTCGTCGTGCGGGGAGGCGACGCCGCCGGAGAGCAGCACCTTGAGGTGCCGGGCGCCCTTGCGGAACTCGTCCCGGGCGGCCGCGCGCACCGCGTCCACGCCGTCGGCGGTCCGGCCGAAGTGGGGGCGGGCCTCGCAGCAGGGCAGCGAGTCGTCGCCGAGCGGGCGCAGGTCGCCGTGGCCGCCGGTCTGGGAGAGCGCCTTGCCGCCGTGCAGCAGCCGGGGGCCGGGCACCAGGCCCTCGGCCAGGGCGCGGGCCATGCCGTGGTCGGCGCCGCCGACGTCGCGGACGGTGGTGAAGCCGCGGCGCAGCATCCGCTCGGCCTCGGCGAGGGCGCGCACGGTGGCGTAGCCGGGGGTCCAGTTGGCGACGTCGGGCAGGTCGAGGCTGGTGACCAGCAGGTGGACGTGGGCGTCGATCAGGCCGGGCAACACGGTGGCGCCCCGCGCGTCCAGGACCCGGACGTCGTCGCCGGCGGCGGGCGGGCGGCCGGTGCCGGTGGCGGTGATCCGGCCGTCGGCGGCCTCCAGCCAGCCTCGGTCGGTGCGGGTGCCGTCCTCGGGGTGGAGCAGGTGGGCGTCGGTGATCAGCAGTCGGTTCATGCCGTGGTCCCCTCCGGTTCAGTACGGGCCGTATTGAATACGACTCGTACTGAATACACCATGTATCGTGCTCCCGTGAACCCACCCCCCGTCGACCGCACCGACCCCGCCGCTCCCCGGCCGCCCCGCCGCCGGGCCCACACCCGGGCCCGGCTGCTCGCCGCGGCGGGCGAGCTGTTCCTCACCGCGGGCTTCGCCCGGACGAGCATCGAGGACGTCTGCGCCGCCGCCGGCTACACCCGCGGCGCCTTCTACTCGAACTTCCGCAGCAAGGAGGACCTGCTGCTGGCGCTCTTCGACGACCAGGCCGCCGAGCGGATGGCCGAGCTGGAGCGGCTCGCCACCGCCTGCGGGGCGCTGGAGCCGCGGGAGCGGGCCCGGCGGCTGGTCGAGGCGCTGCTGCGGGTCGAGCCCGCGGAGACCGGCTGGATCCTGCTGTTCCTGGAGTTCCGGCTGGTCGCGGCCCGGTCCGAGGCGCTGACCGGGCAGATCGCCGAACACGACCGGACGGTCGCCCGGGCGCTGGCGGACGTCCTGGAGCGGGCGCTGCCCGAGCTGGTGCCGCCGGGGGCGGACGCCGGGCAGGCCGCGGTGGTGGTCCTGGCGGCCCGCGAGGGACTGCTGGCCCGGACCGCGGCGGGCGGCGCGGCGGCCGAGGAGCTGCTGACGGCCGCCTCGGCGGTGCTGTCGGGACTGCTCGGGCCCTGACCCCGCCCCGGGCGGGCGTGCGGGCGCGGACGCGCCGAGGGGCGGCACCCGTACGGTACGGGTGCCGCCCCTCGGCGGTGACGGTGGCGGTGGCGGGACGCCGGGCTAGATGATCATGCTCAGCGGCAGGATCAGCGCTATCGCGACGACCGAGATGATCGTCTCCATCACCGACCAGGACTTCAGCGTCTGCCCGACGCTCATCCCGAAGTACTCCTTCACCAGCCAGAAGCCGGCGTCGTTGACGTGCGAGAGGAACAGCGAGCCGGCCCCGATCGCGAGCACCAGCAGGGCCGCGTGGGTCGAGGACATGTTCGCGGCGAGCGGGGAGACGATGCCGGCCGCGGTGATGGTGGCGACCGTCGCCGAGCCGGTGGCCAGGCGGATCAGCACCGCGATCAGCCAGCCGAGCAGCAGCGCGGAGATGTGCCACTTCGCGGACCAGTGGCTGACCATGTCGCCGACGCCGACGTCGATCAGGGTCTGCTTGAAGCCGCCGCCCGCGCCGACGATGAACACGATGCCGGCGATCGGGCCGAGCGCCTTGCCGACGGTGTCGGAGATCCGCGCCCGGTCGAAGCCGGCCGCCTTGCCGAGGGTCAGCATGCCGAGCAGGGTGGCGGCGAGCAGCGCGATCAGCGGGGAGCCGATGAAGTCGAAGACCCGCTGGCCGACGGCCTTCGGGTCGTCGATCACCACGTCGGCCAGGGCCTTGCCGAGCATCAGCACGACCGGCAGCAGGATGGTCGCCATCACCGCGCCGAAGGACGGGGTGCGCTCGGACCTGGCCGTCTCCTCGGGGGTGACGGCGGCCGGGATCTCCAGCGGGCCGACCCAGCGCTCGGCGACCCGGGCGAACAGCGGCCCGGCCACGATCAGGGTCGGGACGGCGATCAGCAGGCCGAGCGCCAGGGTGATGCCCAGGTCCGCCTTCAGGGCGTCCACGGCGACCAGCGGGCCCGGGTGCGGGGGCACCAGGCCGTGCAGCACCGACAGGCCGGCCAGGGCCGGGATGCCGACCCGCATCAGCGGCACGTTGCCGCGCCGGGCGACCAGCAGCACGATCGGGACCAGCAGGACGACGCCGACCTCGAAGAACAGCGGCAGGCCGAGCACGGCCGCGATCAGCGCCATCGCCCAGGGCAGCGCCTTCGCGCCGGTCCGGGACAGCACGGTGTCCGCGATGATGTTGGCGCCGCCGGAGTCCGCGAGCAGCTTGCCGAGCATCGCGCCCAGGCCGATCAGCAGGCCGACGCTGGCGACGGTGGAGCCGAAGCCGGTGGAGAAGCTGCTCAGCAGCTTGTCGAAGGGGGCGCCCGCGACGGCGGCCAGCAGGCCGGAACCGAGCGTGAGGGCGAGGAACGGGTGCAGCTTCAGCTTGCTGATCAGCAGGACGATCACGCCGATGCTGAGCAGCACCGCGATCAGCAGCTGGGAGTCGCTGCCGGTGTGCGGCAGGGCCGGTGGGGCGGCCGCCAGGAGGGTGGGGGTCAGGCTACTCACGCGAGGTCTCCATTGACGGGCCGCAGCAGCGCCACGGCCTTCTCGACGAGTTCTTCGGGGGACGGGCCCACGTCCAGGACGGCGCCGTGCTCGTCCGCGCCCAGGGGCTCCAGGGCGGCGTACTGGGATCCGAGCAGCGACGGCGGCATGAAGTGGCCGGCGCGGTGGGAGAGCCGGTCCTCGACCAGCTCGTGACCACCGCTGAGGTGCAGGAAGAAGGCGCCCGGGGCGGCCGCGCGCAGGATGTCGCGGTAGCCGTGCTTCAGCGCCGAGCAGGTGACCACGCCGCCGGTGCCGGCCTCGGTGCGCTCCTTGAGCCACCCGCCGACGGCGTGCAGCCAGGGTTCGCGGTCCTGGTCGTCCAGCGGGATGCCGGCGGACATCTTGGCGATGTTGGCCGGCGGGTGGAACTCGTCCGCCTCGGCGAAGGGGAGATCGAGGCGGTCGGCCAGGAGGCGGGCCAGCGTGGTCTTGCCGACTCCGGAGACACCCATCACCACGACGGTGAGGGGGGCGTCCGGGAGGGCTCGGTTCTCGACGTTGAGAGCCATGGGTGGTGCTCCTTCGTTGCAGGCCGCCACTATCGCTTCAAAGATATGACGTATTCAAGTGGGGGAAACCAAATCGTCATACTTTTGCGGTGTGTGCTCGATCGCAGGGGCGGCCGGACCCGACCGCGGGCCCGGTCGGGGCGGAGGCGCCCGGGAGAGCCCGGGCCCGGCCGTCTACGCTGGGCGGATGGAGATCCAGGGGCTGCCCGGTCGGGTGCTTGACGAGCTCGGGCCGGCGATCGCGTCGGGGGAGATCCCCGAGGGCGCGGTGCTGCGCGGGGAGGAGCTGGAGCAGCGGTTCGGGGTGTCCCGGACGGTCGTCCGGGAGGCGGTGCGCGTCCTGGAGGGGATGCGCCTGGTGGCCTCCCGGCGACGGGTCGGGATCACCGTCCAGCCGAAGTCGCTCTGGGACGTCTTCGACCCGATGGTGATCCGCTGGCGGCTGGCCGGCGCCGACCGGTCGGCCCAGCTGCGCTCGCTCGGCTCGCTGCGGATGGCCGTCGAACCGGCCGCGGCCGCGCTCGCCGCGACCCACGCCACCGACGACGACCGGCGCCAACTCAGCTCGCTGGCCGTGGAGTTGACGGTCGCCGCGCGGGAGGCCGACCTGACCACCTTCCTCGGGCACGACATCGCCTTCCACGCCCTGGTGCTGCGCGCCTCCGGGAACGAGATGTTCGCCCACCTCGGGGACACCGTGGGAGCGGTGCTCACCGGCCGGACCGAGTACCATCTGATGCCCCATCAGCCGGAACCGTACGCGATCAGGCTGCACCGGGAGGTCGCCGACGCGATCTGCGGGGGCGACGCCGCCCACGCCGAGCAGGCGATGCGGACCATCGTCACCGGCGCCCTGGCCGAGCTCAACCAGCAGCTGGGCTGAACCGGCAGTCGGTCGGAGCGGGCCGGGAGTTGGGGCGAGCCGGGCGCAACGCCTGTCCGGATGACACGATTTGGCAGCAGTTCAGCGGATTCGGACGCATAGTCCGGGTTCGACGGGGCAGAGTGTGTCGAGGGGGGCGCATTTCGCGTGCGCCCGTTCCGCGTTCACCACCGGATCCGCGCCTGGGGGTCGCCCGATGTCCGTGCCACGCCGCCGTCGCCGCCTGCCCGACGAGGTGCGCTCCGCCGCGGTCCGGGCGGTGCTCTCGCTGGCCTTCACCCTGGTGGGCGTGGTGGTCGCGACCCTGGCCTCGTACGCGGGCAGTTGGCTGATGACGCCCGCACTGTTGGCGATGGGGGTCGGCGTGTTCGGCACCATGTGGTGCCTGCTGGAGATCCTGATCTCCCGCCAGGTCGCCGCCCAGCGGCAGCGCGGGCCGAACTCCGCCTCCCCCATGGCGGGCAGCCGGGTCGCCCCCGAGCCGCTCGCCGCCCGGCCGTTCCCCCGCCCCGGCGCCGCTCCCCCACAGCACCAGCCGCAGCGTCGGCCACCGCAGCCGCACCCGTCCCAGCAGCCGTACCCGCCCCAACAGCCGTACCAGCGCCGGATACCGCCCGGCCGGCAGTACGGCTCCTGACCGGGCCCGCCGGCCGGGCCCGGTCGGACCGGGCCTACTCGGGGACCACCCGGTAGTGGGTGGTGAGCCGGGCGTCGTCGCCCAGGACGTGGAAGGCGAGCATCGGCGGGTGGTCGAAGCTGATGCCGCGCCCGCCCTCGCAGGGCAGCGTGACGGTGGAGACCACCCCGGGCGCGACCAGCACCGGCCGGCCCGCGAAGGTGGTCGCGGCGGGGGTGTGGGAGTGGCCGCAGAGCAGCGCGGCCACCCGGGGGTGGCGGTGCAGGACCCGCGCCAGCCGGTCCTCGCCGAACTGGCGGATCCCGTCGACGCTCGGTATGTGCAGCTCCACCGGCGGGTGATGGAAGGCCACCAGGGCCGGCAACTCCTGGCGGCCGTCCGCCAGTCGGGCGTCCAGCCAGTCGATCGTCGGATCGTCCAGCAGGCCGTCGTGCTGCTCGGGTATCGAGGAGTCGAGCATCAGCACATCGGCGCCCGGCAGCCGGTGCAGCCGGTTGACCGGGTCCGTCGAGGGCTGCTCGCCGAGCAGCACCTGCCGGTACGGCTCCCGGCGGTCGTGGTTGCCGGGGCAGGTGAGCACCGGGTGCGGCGAGGCCAGCACCTCGGCGACCTGCCGGTACTCCTCGGCCAGGCCGTGGTCGGCGAGATCGCCGGTGGCCAGCACCGCGTCCAGCGGGCCGGGCAGGGCGTTGAGGTACGCCATCACCTGCTCGGCCCGCCGCCGGGCGCGCTTGCCGCCGTCCCGGCGGTGGACCTGGCCGAGGTGGATGTCACTGAGGTGCGCGATCGTCAGCATGGCGGTCACGCTAGTGACTTCACTGCCGGGCGGGTAGCTCGCCCGGCATCAGGCCTCCGCCGGGCGCTTGAACATCCGGGTGGCGGTGATCTCGCCGTGGATGGTCGGGCCGTCCGGGTCCTGCGGGGCGGGCAGGCCGGGGCGCAGGTGCTCCTCCACCGAGATGTACTTGAGGCCGGCCCGCAGGTCGGCGTCGTTGCGCAGCCGGATCACCAGCGGGAACTCGGCGAGCGCGGTGGTGTCGAACAGGCCGGTGGTGTAGATGAGCTGGACGCCGAGCGCGTCCGCCACCGCGCGCTGGAGCTCCAGCAGGTAGGTGGCGTTGGCGCGGCCGATCGGGTTGTCCAGGAACAGCGTGCCGGCGTGCCGCAGCTGGGACTGGCCGCGGTCGTTGGCGCGCAGCGCGGCCATCGTGCAGTAGAGCGCGATGGCGGCGGTGAGCAGCTGGCCGCCGGAGAAGACGTCGGACATCTGGCCGACGCTCACCCGCTCGGCGCGCAGCACCGCGTCGGGCTTGAGGATCTCGACGCTGACGCCCTTGGGGCCGATCGCCGCGGCGACGCCGCGCAGCAGCAGGGACATGCCGTCGCGGCGCAGGTCGCTGTTCTTCCGGACGGCGGCCCGGGTGGCCTCGTCGATGACCTCGCCGAGCCGCTCCACCAGGGTGGCGTGGTCCGGGTCCTCGAAGCGGATCCGCAGGAACTCCTGGCCGGACCACTCCCCCAGGCCCTCGGGCAGCCGGGACAGCCGCTGGGCGGCGCGCAGCGTGGTGAGCGAGGACTCGACCAGTCCGCGCAGCCGGTCCACGATCGAACCGCGGTTCTTCTCCAGCTGGGTGAGCTCGTCGGTGAGCACCCGCAGCCGGGGCGCGAAGGCGGCGGCCCAGGCGGCCGCGTGCTCGGGCAGGGCGGCGGCGGGCAGTTCGCGGATCTGCTGGCGGGCCGGGGTGCGGACGGCCTCGTAGCGGGCGGCGTTGGCGTGCCGGACCAGCGCGTCGGAGGCGTCGCGGACGGCGAGCTCGGCGGAGGACAGCTCGCCGACGGCGGTGCGGAGGGCGCGGCGGGCGTCGGTGGAGGCGTTGCGGGCCTCGGGCAGCGAGCCGAGGTAGGGCTCGGCCGACTGGCCGTCGTCCTCCGGCTGCTCGCGCAGTCCGTCGCGCAGCTGGCCGGCCAGTTCGTCGAAGTCGGCGCCGGCGGACTGGGCGGCGTCGAAGGTGCGCTGGAGGTCGGCGTGCGCGGTGCGGGCGGCGTCCACCGCCTCCCGGCACTCGGCGAGCCCGCTGGTGGCGGTGCGCAGCAGGGTCTGGGCGTGCTCGGGGTCGGTGGGGACGAGCTCCTCGGGCAGCTCGGTGTGCGCCTCGCCGTTCGCCGGGGCGGAGCGCTCGGCCTCGCCGCGCAGTCGGCCGAGCTGCTCGCTGGCGGCGGCCGAGCGGGCCTCGATGGTGGCGACCAGTTCCTCGGCGCGGGCGGCGGCGGCCTGGCGGGCCGGGCCGTCGGCGCCGTCGGGGCTGCCGAGCAGCTCCTCGGCGCGGGTGCGGACCTTGTTGGTGAGGCGGTCGAGTTCGGCCGCGGCGGCAGCCTCGTCGCCCTCGGCGCGGGCCTGCTCGGCGCGCAGGTCGGCGCCGACGCCGACCTTCTCGTACAGCTGGGAGGCGGCCCGGTAGGCCTCGCGCAGCGCGGGCAGCGCGGCGGGAGCGGTCTGCTCGGCGGGCTCGTCGGCCTGCTCGGCGGCGGGGATCTCGGCGCGTTCGGCGCGCAGCGCGCGGACCGTGCGGCGGGCGTCGTCGGCGGCGCGCTGGGCGGCGCGGCGGTCCTCGTCGCAGGTGCGGGCGCGTTCGGCGCAGACCGTCTGGCGGCGGTCGCACTCGGCCGCGTCCTCGGCCAACTCGCGCTGGCGGCGCGCCCAGTTGGCGCGCTCGCGGAGCCGGAAGGCGAGGCCGGAGAGGGCGTCGGCGCGGCGGCGGGCGCGCTGGGCGGACTCGCGGTGCTCCTCGTGGGCGGAGGCGGCGGCCGCGTGGTCGGTCTCGGCCTCGTCGTGCTCGGCGCGCAGGGTGGCCAGGGCGGCGGCGGCCTGCTCGGCGTGCTCGCGGGCGGCCTCGGCGGCGGCGGCGAGTTCGGCGAGGGTGCCGGGCGGGCAGCTGGCGTGCCAGGAGGCGAGCCGGGCGGCCAGGGCGCGGTCGGCGCCGAGCCGGCCGGCGAGTTCGCGGATGTGCTCCTCGCGGGCGGCGGCGCGGGCGCGCAGTTCGCGGCGCTCGCCGTCGGCGGCGGACTCGTCGTGCATGGCCGGGTTCGGCGGCACCAGGAAGAAGGCGGGCTCGTCGGTGATCGGGGCGATCAGCGCGGCGGCGGCGCCGACCGCCACGGTGGAGCGCGGCAGGAGGGCGGCGGCCTGGAGGGCCTCGCGGGCGCGCTCCAGCGAGGACGGGTCGGTGACGACCACGCCGTCGACCAGTTCGGGGCGGGCGGCGAGGATCGCCTCGTGGTCGGCCGGGTCGACGGACTGGGCGAGGTAGCGCCAGCCGGGCAGCGCGGGGATGCCGTGCTCGGCGAGGTACTCGACGGTGGCCAGCACGTCGGGGCCGGGCGGCAGCAGGCCGCCGTCGCCGAGCGCGGCGAGGATCCGGGAGTCGTCGGCGGCGGCGGTGCGCAGGTCGAACAGGGTGCGTTCGGCGTTGGCGATGGCCTCGTCGAGGAGTTCGCGCAGGTACTCGGCGTTGCGGTCGAGCACGACGGGGGTGAGGAAGCCGGCGTCCTCCTCGGCCTCTTCCTGGTACGGGGTGAGGGAGAGCAGGTCGGCGAGGCGCTGCTCGGTGGCGAGCAGGGCGGCGGTGCGCTGTTCGGCGGCCAGGGCGCGGGCGGCGTCCTTGCGGGCGTCGCCGGCGCGTTCGGCGGCGAGTTCGGCGCGGGAGGTGGCGGCGGCGGTCTCGCGCAGCCGGGTGGCGCCGGCCTCGGCGGCGGTGCGGGCCTGGGTCAGGGCCGCGGCGGCGGCCTTCTCCACGTCGGCGGCGTGCAGCGCGGCGCGGGCCGGGTCCACGTCGCCGTCGGCGTCGATGAAGCCGGCCTGGACGGCGGCCTCGGTCTCCTGCTCGACCTCGGCCAGGCGCTGGCGCAGGTGTTCGGCCTCGCTGCGGGCCTTCTGGGCGGCGGTGGCGGCCTCGGTGGCGTCGGACTGCGCCTTGCCGCCGTCCTGCTGGAGTTCGCCCGCGCGCTGCTCCTCGGTGTCGGCGCGGGTCTCGGCGGCCGCGGCGGCGGTCTCCAGGGCGCGGGCGAGGGCGCCGGCGGCGCGGGCGCGGGCGGCCAGTGCGGGGGCGGCGTCGAGTTCGGCCTCGCGGATGGCGGCGGCGACCCGGGTGACCCGGTCGGCGGCGGCGCGCTGGCGCAGCACGGCCTCGGCGGCCTGCCAGGCGGAGTGGAGGGTGCGGGCGTCGGTGAGTTCGCGGCGCAGCGCGGCGGCCTCGGTGGTGGCCGCGGCGAGGCTCAGGGTGGCGTGCTGGTGGGTGAGTTCGTCGGCGATCAGGCTGTGCCGGGTGCGGTCGGACTCGGCGGCGGTGACGGCGCTCGCGGCGGCGGCGACCTCGATGGCGAGGTCCTGGGCGCGGTCGCGTTCGGCGGCGGCCCGGGAGGTGAGGGCGTGGGCGAGGCGGCGGGCGCGGCGTTCGGCGGTGCGATGGGCCTCGCGGACCGTCTCGCGGGCGGCGGTGGCCTCGACGATGCGCTCCAGCAGGTCCAACGAGCCTGCGGTGAAGTCGCGTTCGGCGGTGAGTTCGGCGCGCAGGCCGAGCTTGGCGGCGAAGCCGTGGACGAGGTCGGCCAGGCCGTCGGTGTCCCGGGTGTCGGTGACGGCGCGCAGCAGCAGGTCGGTGAAGTCCTTGTCCTGCTTGACCGCGAAGAGGCCTGCCGCCTCGCCCTCGTCGGCGTTCATCTCGCGCTGGTAGCGGAAGAGTTCGGGGTCGAGGCCGAGTTCGCCGAGGTGTTCGGTCCAGCGGTCGTGGCCGTCCTCGAAGATCAGGTCGAGGTGCGGGTGGGCCTTGCCGGCCTCGGTGAGGGCGTCGCGGAAGCCCTTCATGGTGCGGCGGCGGCCGCGGGCCTTCTGGTCGCCGACCAGGCTGACCCGTTCGGCGACCGGCAGCGAGTCGAGGGTGAGGCCGGGGCCGGGGCGGAAGGAGTACCAGGTCTCGGCGAACTTGCGCGGGTCGGAGGAGACCTGGCGGCCGCGCCACTCGCTGACCTTGCCGACCACGATCAGCTCGCCGGTGACGGTGTGCTGCCACTCCAGGGCGACGTGGCCGCAGTCGTCGGCGAGCAGGAACTTGCGCAGCACGCCGGAGCTGGCGCCGCCGAGGGTGTTGCGGTGGCCGGGGAGCATCACCGAGAAGATCAGCTTGAGCAGGACGGACTTGCCGCCGCCGTTCTCCAGGAAGAGCACGCCGGCCGGGGCGGGGCGGCGGACCGGGCCCTCGGTGTCCTCGCCGAACAGGCCGATCTGCTGCGGGGCCGGGTCGGCGACGGGCTCGCCCACGCCGCGCAGGTCGAGCACCGTGTCGGCGTAGCGGGCGCCGGCCGGTCCGATCGAGTAGAGGCGGACCCGGTTGAGCTCGTACATGTGCGGCGGTTCTCCGTGCGTCTTATGGGGTTGTCAGAACGATCAGAGCGAGTGGAACGGCAGGCCGGCGTCGGCGACCAGCTCGTCGGAGGTGTCCGGCGGCAGCAGGCTGGCGGTGCCGTCGGAGACCGGGACGATGCCGAGGTCGAGCAGTTCGGCCATCGCGGCGCCGCCGGCCAGGTCGCGGACCTGGAGCTGGTAGCGGGCGGTGGTGCGGTAGGTGCCGCCGGAGTCGTCCGAGACCTTCTGCAGGAAGCCGGAGTCGACCAGGAACAGCACGGCCTTGGCGACGATGCCGATGGTGGAACCGGAGAGCCGGCGGGCGTCCTTGGTGGCGCCGGTGGCGGTGCGCCGGGCCCAGACCCGCCAGGCGGCCTCCAGACCGGGGGCGTCGGAGGCCGGGTCGGTGTTGGCGCCGTCGGCGTCGGCCCGCTCCTCCAGCCGGCGGCAGGCCTGGCGGACGAAGGAGTCGACGCCGTTGACGGTGATCCGGCCGAGGTAGCCGTCGTCGGCGAGGTCCTCGGGGCGGGGGAAGGCCATCGCGGCGACGGCGAGGTGCGCCAGGCCGTGCAGGAAGCGGTCGGTGGACTCGGAGGCGGCGCGACGCGAGTAGTCGCCCATCCGGACCGCGAACAGCGACTCCTCGGCGGCGGCGACGGCCATGCCGGCCCGCGGCGAGACCTCCAGGACGACCAGGCCCATGCCGGTGGCGATGGCGTCGGCGAGGCGGGCGAACGGCGGGTCCTCACGGTGGCGGCGGACGAGTTCGGCGTACTCGGCGTCGCGGGCGGGGAGCAGCTTGGCCTGGAGGCCGAAGGAGACCAGCCGGGCGGCGTCGGCGACGTCGGCCGGGGTGATCGGCGCGGGGGCCGCGGGTTCGCTCTCGGCCGCCCAGGACGTGTCGGGGTGGGTCGTCACGGGCGGTGCTCCTCGGGGGTGGCGCGGTGGTTACGGTTCGTCAAGGTGGGTGTCGGGGCAGTCGCTGCCCGGCCGGTCAGCCGGCGTCCTTGCGGTCGGCGGCCATGCCGACCGCGTCGAGCAGGGCGCTGCCGACGATCAGGTCGGCGCCGCCGAACTCCCGGTCGCGCAGCGGGGTTCCGTCGTCCACGGCGAACAACAGCCGCTCCTCGCCCTGGCGGTAGGCGGTGCCGACCGGCGGGCTGGCCGCGTGCACGGCCAGCAGGGCGACCAGGTACGGGAGTTCGGGATCCTGCCGGCGGGCGTCCGCGAGCAGGCCGGAGAGCCGGCGGGGGGCGTCCGGGGGCAGGTCGAGCAGTTCCTGGGCGGCTTCCAGCTGGGCTTCGGAGAAGCGGCTGTCGTCCGGGGTGGCGACCAGGTCCGGGTCGGGCAGTTCGGCGCCGAGGTGCTCGCGCTCGACCGGCGGGGTGAGCAGCAGGTCGACCAGGTCGGCGACCCGGACCGAGACGGGCGTGCGCAGTCCGGCTCCGCGGGCGAAGAAGGCGCCGGTGGGGCGGACGGCCTGCTCTATCGGCAGCCGCAGCACGGGGGCGAGCAGCTGGCCGTAGAGGTCGATGCCGCTGCGGGCGCCCGGGGTGGCGAAGGCCTGCCGGTCCTGTTCGGCGCGGAACAGCGGGCCGGCCTCCAGCAGTCGGGTCTGCAGCTTCGTGTGGCGGCGGATGCAGTCCTTGACGATGTCGAGCAGTTCGGCGGCGCGGCGCTTGTGCTCGGCCCCCTCAGGGGTGTGGGGCTCGGCCTCGTCGCGGGCCTTGCGGATGTTGGTGAGAATCGCGTTCTCGTGCCGGTAGCGGTCGGCGATGTGGTCCAGCGCCTCGTCGATGAGGTCCGGGACGGCCTGCATCCAGTCGACCGCGCGGACGTTGCGGCGGGTGGCGTCGAGGGCGCGGCGCAGCGTCTCGGCGTACTGGACGGTGCGGTAGCGGGCCTGCTCGGCGGCCAGCTGGGCGTCGGCCAGCCGGCCGCGGCGGATCAGCACCTCCAGCTTGACCTCGGCGGCGATCTGGGCCGAGGTGACGTCGGTGTCCAGCGCGCCGACCAGGACGTTGACGGCCTCGTCGGTGGTGCGCAGGTAGACGCCGCCGTCGGGGCCGGGGACCTCCTCGATCAGCTTGAAGTCGTAGTCGCGGCGGACGTACTCGCCGTCCGCGCCGAAGGTGCCGTAGACGGCGCGGAAGCCGCGGTCCACGCTGCCGACGTTGATCAGCGACTCCAGCACCCAGCGGGCGACCCGCTCGTGCTCGGCGGCGGGCCGGCGCGGGGCCTGGGCGGCGACCCGGGGCAGCAGCCGGGCGAGCACTATGTCGCGGTCGGCGCCGGTGTCGAAGTCCATGTGCAGGGTGACCAGGTCGATCGCGGCGAGGCCGACCTCGGCCATCGCGTAGCCGCCGTACTCGCCGGCCAGGTTGACCTTGCGGTTGTCCAGGTCGTGCAGCGGGGCGGTGCAGGCCAGCGCCTTGAGCCGGCGGGCCAGGCCCTCGTCGGCGGCGGGGCCGGGCGCGGGCCGCGGGGCGGGCACGGCGGCACCGGCGGCCGGGCGGAGGCCGGGCTCGGTGGGCGGGTCAGCGATGACGGTCACGGTGGACAAGATTAGGGGTTCGCACCGACATCGACCGAAACGGACCTTGCGGACGGGTCCGTCGGCAGGTCGGACCGCCCGTCCGGGAGGCATTCAGAACGTGGTTTCGACGGGATCCCGCCATTCCCGAACCGATATTCGGGAAACCCGTGAAGGCCGTGCGGGGCAGCCGTGATGATCGACCTATGATCACCCGACTCGCGAAAGCGGGCCTCGCGGCCGCGCTGTCCGTGACCGTCCTCACCACCGGCGCCGCCGTCGCCACGGCCGCGCCGACCGACGGGCCCGGCCCCTCGGCGCAGCACGTGACCGCGTCGCTGAACGGCTACCTGCCGAGCACCACCCCGCCCGGGCCGGGCCAGTTCTCGGTCGGCTGGACGTCCTCCGGAACGAGCGACCTCACCGGGCCGACCCACATCACCCTCGACCTGCCGGCCGGGCTCACCACCGGGATCGGCATGTTCTACTCCACGCCGTACGACTACACCTTCACCGAGTCGGTGTCGCCGGACGGCCGCCACCTGGACGCCGTGCTGACCGGCACCCGGCGGGTCGGGTTCTCCGAGTTCATCAAGGCCCGGGTGTACGGCGACGTCTCCCAGGCCTCCGGCCAGATCGTGGAGACGGTGAGCAATCCCAACGACACCGACCCGACCGGCCACATCTCGGTCGTCAACCTGGACGGCAGCACGCCCGCGCCGGCCGTCCAGGCGCCGCCGACCGTGTCCGGCGTCGACACCACCACCGGACCGGGCGCCGGCGGCACCTCGGTGACGGTCAGCGGGAGCGGCCTCACCCACGGGATGGTGCTGGTCGGCGGCGTCCCGGCGACGGGCGGCTGCACCGACACCGCCTGCACGGTGACCACGCCGGGCGGCTCGGGCAGCGCGCCGGTCAGCGTGGTGACGCCCGGCGGTACGGCCGTGGCACCGACCGCCTTCGACTACACCGGCGCCCCGCCCCCGGCGCCGCCCGTGCCGGTGGTCGGCGCCCTGTACCCGGCCACCGGGTCGGTCGCCGGCGGCAACATGGTCGGGATCCCGGGCACCGACCTGACGGGCGGCTCGGTGCTGTTCGGCGGGGTGCCGGCCGACCACGTCTCCTGTGGTCCGAAGTTCTGCTCGGCGTTCCCGCCCCCGGCGGCCCAGCCCGGGCCGGTGGACGTGACGGTGACCACGGCGGGTGGGACCAGTGCGCCGGTGACGTACACGTACACCGCCTAACCGTTCGCTCCACGGATGCCCGGGGCCGCCGGTCGGCGCCCGGGCATCCGTGCGTCCGTGCGTCCGGACGTCCGGACGTCCAGGCGTCCGTGCGTCCCGGCGGACGCTCAGAGGCGAGTTGAACACGTTCAAATAAGGGGTCTACAGTCGGTCGTACGCAGTCGGGACAAGGCCCGCCTGCACGATCGGCATGGGCGCGCGCCCGGCGCGCGCGGGAGGTGTGCGAGATGGACGGCGACCCTGCGGTCATCCTGCGGCGGGTCCGGCACTGGCTCCGGTTCTTCCTGGTCTGCCTGGTGCTGAGCGGGCTGACCGCCTTCCCCTTGGAGACCGAGACCCGCTGGCTGGTGGAGTTCACCACCGGCCCGGCCGCCCCGCTGGCCGACCACGTCCCGGCCGTCACCGCCTGGTTCGAACGGGTCCACACCGGGATCGCCGAGACCAACCGGCACTACCCCTTCCTGGCGTACGGCACCGACTGGCTGGCCTTCGCCCACCTGGTGATCGGCGCCGCCTTCTGGGGGCCGCTCAAGGACCCGGTCCGCAACATCTGGGTGATCCGCTGGGCGGTGCTCGCCTGCGGCGCGGTGATCCCGCTGGCACTGATCTGCGGACCGCTGCGGGGGATTCCACTCGCCTGGCGATTCATCGACATGTCGTTCGGCGTCTTCGGCGTCATTCCCCTGCTGATCGTGCTGCGAGCGCTCCGTCCGCTGGAACGTTCCTTCCAACAGCGCCTTGCCGCCCACTGAGTCGACGGCCCCGGGGCGCCGCCCTGGGGCGCGTGATCGAAGGCTGCGCGCCGGTGGTCCCGTCGGCCGTCCGGGTCACGGACACCGGGCTTCACCGCCAGGCCCTACCATCTGGCTCAACAGCTGCTGGGAGGCGGACGGGCGTGGCCGATGCGGTGATCGATCTCAATGCGGACCTCGGTGAGGGGTTCGGACGCTGGACCCTGACCGACGACGAGGCCCTGCTGTCCGTGGTGACCAGCGCGAACGTCGCCTGCGGCTTCCACGCCGGGGACCCGTCGACGATGCGCCGGGTCTGCGCACTGGCCGCCGAGCGCGGTGTCCGGATCGGTGCCCAGGTCTCCTACCGCGACCTGGCCGGCTTCGGCCGCCGCGCGATGGACGTCCCACCGGAGGAACTGGCCGACGAGATCGCCTACCAGATCGGCGCGCTCCAGGTCTTCGCCCGCGCCGCCGGCTCCCGGGTCTCGTACGTCAAACCGCACGGCGCCCTCTACAACCGGGTGGTCACCGACTCCGAGCAGGCCGAGGCGGTGGTGGCCGGCGTGCTGCGGGCCGGCGCGGTCAGCGACGGACCGCTGCCCGTCCTCGGACTGCCCGGCTCCCGGCTGCTCGCGGTCGCCGAGGGCGTCGGACTGCCGGTGGTCGCCGAGGCCTTCGCCGACCGCGCCTACACCTGGGCCGGCACCCTCGTCCCGCGGCGCGAGCCCGACGCCGTGGTGCACGACCCGGAGTCGGTGATCACCCGCGCCGTCGGCATCGCCCGGGACGGCTCGGTGGAGGCCGTCGGCGGCGACCGGATCGCGGTCGAGGCCCGCTCGCTCTGCGTCCACGGCGACACCCCCGGCGCTGCCCAGCTCGCCTGGCGGATCCGCGGCGCCCTCGCCTCGGCCGGGGTCCGGGTGGAGGCCTTCACGTGACGGACGGCGGGGCCGCTCCGGTACGGCGGGTGGGTGAGCGGGCGCTGCTGGTCGAGCTCCCGGGCACGGCCGAGGTCGCGGCACTGTACGGCTGGCTGCGCGAGCGGCAGGCCGCCGGGGAGCTCGGCGAGGTCGACGAGGTCGTGCCCGCCGCCCGCACCGTGCTGCTGGACGGCGTCGCCGACGTCGCCGCGGTCGCGGCGCTGCTGCGCGCCGCCCGCCCGACGGCGGCCGCGGCGACGGGCGGGCGGCTGGTGGAGGTGCCGACGGTGTACGACGGCGCCGACCTGGCGGAGGTCGCCGCGCTGTGGGGCGTCTCGCCGGAGGCCGCGGTCCGGATCCACACCGAGCCCGAGTACGTGGTCGCCTTCTGCGGCTTCGCGCCCGGCTTCGGCTACCTCACCGGGCTGCCGCCGCGGTACGAGGTGCCGCGCCGGGCCACCCCGCGCAGCGCCGTCCCGGCCGGCTCGGTGGCGCTGGCCGGGCGGTACACCGGCGTCTACCCGAGCCCGTCGCCCGGCGGCTGGCAGCTGATCGGGCGGACGGCGCTGCCGCTCTGGGACACCGCGCGGGAGCCGGCGGCACTGCTGGCGCCGGGGGTGCGGGTCCGGTTCACGGTGCGGCGGGCCTAGGGCAGTCGGCGGGCCTGGCGGGGCCGACCGGCCTAGCGGGACCGACGGGCCTAGCGGGACCGACGGGCCTAGCGGGGCCGACCGGTCTAACGGGGGCCGACGGGCCTGCCCAACAGCACGTCGGCGATGACCCGTTGGGCCGGATCCAGCACCGTCTCCCCGTCCTCAGCGTCCCAGACCGCGTTCTGCAGCACCCGGGCGAGCGTCCACGCCGCCGCCACCTCGCCGTCCAGCCCCAGCGCCTCCACCAGCAGGTCGAAGCGCCGCCGCACCGCCCGGGCCGGGTCACCGGTGGCGGTGACGTCCGTCCAGCGGTTGCGCAGGGCGGGCAGCAGCTCGAAGCCGGGGTGTCCGGCCAGCGGCTTGGGGTCGATGGCCAGCCAGGGCGCCCGCCCGGTGCCCGGCAGTGGGGCGAGGACGTTGCCGTGGTGCAGGTCCCAGTGCAGCAGCCGGTCGCCCGGCTCGGCGCGGACCGCCCGCACGGCGGCCGCGCAGTCGGCGAGCAGCCGCCGCTCGTCGGGGTCGGCGTGGGCGGCGGCCGCCGCCGGGGCCCTCAGCAGCAGGCCGTCCGCCAGGTGCGCCAAGGAGCGCAGCCCGGGCGGCGCCTGACGATTCGTCAATTCCCCCAGCAGTTCGCCGATCACGCGCAGCGCCGCGAGGTCGTCCGGCACCGAGAGCAGCGAGCGCGACGGGTCCAGGCCCTCCAACAGCATGGCGCCGGAGGCCGGTTCGTGGTCGAGCAGCCGGACGGCACCGCGCCCGCCCCAGGCCCGCAGGGCGAGCGGCTCGCCCGCCGTCTCCTCGTCCACCGGCTGGAGCTTGAGCGCCGCGGGCGTGCCGTCGGCGCGGCGCACCGGCAGCACCAGCCCCACCACGCCGTGCGCCGCCGGACCGTCCTGGCGCAGCTCCCAGCGTTCGATCAACTCGGCGGCGAGGAACGGGAGTCGGGCCGCCCAGGCGAGCCCGTCCGGGCCGAGGTGGTGGGCCAGCGAAGCGGCCAGTGCGGGCGGGACGACGACGGACGGCATGCGGGCTCCTCTCGACCGCCGCCGGTCAGGCCGGACCGAGCGCCGCGGCGGCCTCCGCAGCGTATCCGTCCGGGTTGTCGAGCATGATGTTGTGCCCGCAGTCCGGCACGGCGACCACCCGCACCCCGGCCGCGCGCAGCCCGTCGGCGCCCACGGGCTCACCGTCGGCCGCCGGGTGCAGGAAGGTGCGCGGGAGGTCCAGGGCGACCAGCAGTTCGCGCATGGTCGGCTCACTGCCCCGGGCGAGGTGCACGGCGCTGCGGTGGAGCGCCTCCGGTCCGGCCAGCCGCATGGTGGACCACCAGGACGGGCCGACCCGCTCGGCGACCTCGGCGCGGCCGCGGTCCAGGAACTCCGCCTCGGTGTAGCCCGAGATCCCGCTGCTGCCGATCCGCTGCCGGTCGGGGGCGATCGGGTCGAGGTTGGCGTCCACCAGGAGCAGCCGGGAGACCAGCCCGGGGTGCCGGTGCGCCAGGACGATCGCGATCGCGCCGCCCATGCTGTGGCCGACCACCTCGACCCGGCTCAGCCCGGCGGCCGCGACCGCCGCCGCGACCGCGTCGGCGTGCGCCTCCAGGGTGTACGGGAAGTCCGCGGGCCGGTCGCTGATGCCGAAGCCGAGCAGGTCGAGCAGCAGCGAGCGGCGCCCGGCGAGCAGCGGGTGGGTGGCGGCGGCCGCGAAGTAGACCGGGGAGGTCGCACCGAGGCCGTGCAGGTGGAGCCTGGCGGGTTCGGCGCCGGGCAGTTCCACCCAGCGGATCCGGTCACCGCTCGGCGTGACGACGGCGTCGCGCATGCGTTCACACTCCTGTGCTGTCGATGGTGCTGTCGATCGGGAATCGCCGAGGCCAGACCATACCTCGAAGTCGAGGTACAACAGAACCGATATACCGATGCCCCGAGGCACGGATCTGAGAGAGTGGCCCCATGCTGAAGCTCGCGATCCTCGGGTTCCTGTACGACCGGCCGCTCCACGGCTACGAGCTGCGCCGCCACCTCGCCGCGCTCACCGGCCACATCCGCCCGATCAGCGACGGCTCGCTCTACCCCGCGATCAAGCGCCTGGAGGCCGACGGCCTGCTGGTGCGCGAGACCGAGCCCGGCAGCGCCGCCGCCCCCCGGCACACCCTGCACCTCACCCCGGCCGGCCGCCGGGCGCTGCTCGACCGACTGCGCGCACCCGAGCCGCTGGACATCAGCGACGGCAACCGCTGGACCACCCTGCTCTCCTTCCTCCGCCACCTCGACGAACCGGCCGCCCAGGCCGCCGTGCTCCGCCGACGGCTGGACTTCCTCGCCGAGCCGGCCAGCTTCTACTACGAGGGCGACCGCCCGCTCCGCGCCGAGGAGTTCGGCGATCCGTTCCGACGCGGCCTGCTGCTCACCGCCCGGGCCACCACCGAGGCCGAGGTCTCCTGGCTGAGCTCCGCCGCGGCGGAGCTGGAGGGTCTCGCCCGAGGCTGACGGACCGGCGGACGAATGAACCGGCGGACCGGCGGACTGCCCGATTCCGCCCCCGCCGTCCCGCCCCCCGTGTTCCGATGACAGGCATGGGCAACGACACGCACAACAGCGACGAACGACGCGAGGGCTACACGGGCACCGGCGCCGGCGCGATCACCCCGGACGGCTGCGCCGTCGAGGTCTGGACCCGCCTCCCCGCGGGCGACGCACCGGAGGTGATCGAGGCGGCCGTCCCGCCCGGCGCCCGGATCCTCGAACTGGGCTGCGGCGTCGGCCGGATGACCCACCCGCTGGTCGACCGCGGCTTCACGGTCACCGCCGTGGACGAGTCCGCCGAGATGCTGGCCCGGGTACGGGAGGACGTCCGCACGGTGCGCAGCCCGATCGAGCGGCTGGACCTCGGCGAGCGCTTCGACGTCGTGATGCTCGCCTCCTTCCTGGTGCACGCCGGCGACGAGGCCGTCCGCCAGGGCCTGCTGGAGACCTGCCGCCGCCACGTCGCCGAGGACGGCTGCGTGCTGCTGCAGCGCGAGGGCGAGGACTGGCACCTGAACGTGCCGCGGGAGAGCCGGATCGCCGGGACGGACGGGCTGTCCCGGATCCTCTCCACGACACCGGTCGGTTCCGGGGTGCATTCCGTCCGCGCGGAGTACGTCTTCCCGGACGGCACCTGGACCCAGACGTTCCTCTCCCGTCCGCTCACCACGGCGGCCTTCGAACAGGCGCTGGACGAGGCCGGTCTGCGGGTCGAGACCTACCTGACCGAGGACCGCACCTGGGTCCGGGCCCGGCCGACGGGCTGATCCGGAGCGGCCCGGGTACGAGCCCGGCTGCGGACCCGGTGCGGACCCGGTGCGCAAAGTCCGGTTAAAGGGTGAACAAAGAACTGTTACCTTCACCCCGTACCATCGGCCGCGCGCCGGGCCCGTGCGCGGCCCCGGGTCGCGCGGGTCGCGGACGTCCGCACGCCCGCTCCGACCCGCGAGGACCCGCCCATGCCGCAGCCGCGCCACACCCGCCCGATACCCCTGGCGGGTGTCCGGTGATCGACTGGTTCCACGGGGCCGTGCTCGGCCTGATCCAGGGGCTCACCGAGTTCCTGCCCGTCTCCTCCAGCGCCCATCTGCGGGTGTTCTCCGCCCTGTTGGGCTGGGACGACCCGGGCGCGGCCTTCACCGCCGTCACCCAGCTCGGCACCGAGGCCGCGGTCCTGATCTACTTCCGCCGGGACATCGCCTCGATCGTCCGGACCTGGGCGCTGTCGCTGTTCCGCCCGGCCCTGCGCTCCGACCCGGACGCCCGGATGGGCTGGTTCGTGATCATCGGCACCCTGCCGATCGCCGTCCTCGGCAAGCTGTTCCAGCACTCCATCGAGACCCACCTGCGCGACCTGCGGATCATCGGCACCACGCTGATCGTGTTCGGCCTGGTCCTGGCCCTCGCCGACCGCACCCGGGCCGTGCGCCGGGCCCGTCCGATCACCGACCTGACCCTGCCGCACGCGGCCGCCTACGGCTTCGCCCAGGCGCTGGCGCTGATCCCGGGCGTCTCCCGCTCCGGCGGCACGATCAGCGCGGGCCTGCTGCTCGGCTACAGCCGGGAGGCGGCGGCCCGCTACTCCTTCCTGCTCGCGATCCCGGCCGTGCTCGCCTCGGGCACCCTGGAGCTTTTCAAGATCGGCGAGGGTCCGGCCCCGGCCTGGGGGCCGACCGTCCTGGCCACCCTGATCGCCTTCGCGGTCGGCTACGCGGCGATCGCCTGGTTCCTCAAGTACATCTCGAACAACAGCTTCATCCCGTTCGTGGTGTACCGGGTGCTGCTCGGCGCACTGATCATCGGACTGGTGGCCGGCGGCGTCCTGGCCCCGGATGCGGGCTCGGTCAAGTAGAACGCCGTTCCACAGCAGTGGGCCGGGACACCGTCGGGTGTCCCGGCCCACTGGAACGTCGGCAACCTAGCGCCCGAACTCCCGGGCGGCGGTCAATCGGCCGCGGACGGCGGCGTGGACCTCGGCCTCCTCGGCCGGGTCGGCGGCGAGCCTTCGCAGCCGCTCCAGCACACGCGCGTCGCCGGTGGTGGCGACATGGCGCGCGGCGAGCTCGCGGGTGGACTCCTCGCAGTCCCAGAGGCACTCGACGGCGGGCCCCTCGGGGAAGTGCACATCGGTCACGGCGAGCGCCCGGGCGGCGCGGCCGCGCAGTTCGGAGGAGGCGGCCTCCCCGTAGATGTGGCGCAGGACCGGGACGGCGTCGGCGGCGGCCAGCCGCCCCGCACCGTCGACCAGCGACCCCAGGCCGGTACCGCTGACCCCGCGCACGGAGATCCAGCGGCGCAGCCCGGCCACCACCAGCGGCGCGTCGGCCGGCTCCCCGGCGTCCGCGAGCAGGCGCACAGCGGTCTCGCCGAGCGCGCTGTCCGCTCCCCCGCTGGCCGGGTCGGCCCAGCGACGGGCCTGGACCAGCACCTCGGGACCGCGCATCCGGCCGAGCAGCTCCAGAGCGGCCCGGACGATCCGGTCGTCCACATCAGCTGCAGCGGCCTCGATCAGTTCGAGGGCGGCCGGATCGTGCTGGTCGACCAGGTAGCGCAGGGCGGCCCGGCGGGCACCGGGCAGACCGTCGCGGGCGGCCTCCAGCAGGACCGGACGGTCCTCGGGGCGGACCACGGCGGTCAGACAGCGAGCGGCCGCGGCGGCCCGGCGGTCCACGGCGTCGGGGCCGGGCCCGTCCTCGTCGGCGCGCACCGGCTCGGGGCGGCTCAGGAAGGCGTCGGCGCCGAGGTCGCCCAGCCGGCCCTGGTCGGCCCAGGCCAGCACGTCGGTGGTGGACCAGCCCGGGGTGACCCCGCCGCGGTTGAGCTGGCGCTGCCAGAGGTCGAAGGGCGACTGCTCGCTGGCGGCGGCCACTCTCGGGTGGTAGGCGGCCCAGAGCCGCCAGGGGCGGGGCTCGTAGGCGTTGCGGATGAACTCGCGCAGCTCGGCGTCGCCCTCGGGGCCCGGCGCGAAGTGGTCCAGCACGGCGGTGCCGAGCAGCAGCAGGCCCCGGTCGTCGTCGCGCAGGGCCAGCTCGTCGAGGGCCCAGGCCCAGTTGGCGCCGGTGGCGGCGTACTCGCGCAGCATCAGCAGCGCGTCGCGCCGGCCGTACGCGGCGAGGTGGCCGAGGACGGAGAGGACGAGGCCGGTGCGGCTCTCGTCGTCGCTGACGAGGTCCTCGGCGGAGTGGAGGTGGTCCTCGATGCCGTCGAGGGGGGCCTCCAGCTCCATGTACAGGCGGGCGTAGTAGAGGGAGCGGCTCTCGACCTGCCAGTCGGCCCGCGGATCCCTGGTGACGCACTCCTCCAGCGCGGCGATGGCCTCGGCACGGTCGGCGGCCAGCGCGTGGAGCTGCCCGTCACCACGGCCTCGCTGAAGGAGGCCTAGGAGGCTGGCACTAGGTGCTATCACTGGCTCGAACATGAGGTCAGCATCCGTTGCGGCGGTCGTAGTGGCAACGGGATTTCCGTCGCCGGGGTCTCTGGATCTTTACTGCGGTGGGCGCCCGGGCGCCGGAATCACCGAAGGTTACCGCCTCGGACCCCCTTCCGCACACAGGGCGACGAAGGCCGCTGCCACAGTGGCATATGCCACTGGAACTTTGCCTGCGTTCTGTCCAAATCGCCCACACCGGTGCGAACCCTGTGCGACAGTCGTCTCACCACCCCCCGACCCGCGTACGGCGGGCCGCATCGAGCGATGGACCGCCATGAACATGCCCTTAGGCACCGCTCGCCCGCCGGACCCCGCCACGGCGGCCGGCCCCCGGGCGGGCACGGACCACGTCGTCGGCACCGCGGGCGGCGCCGACGACGGCTGCGACAGCGGAACGGACGGCAGAGTGGACGGCACGGCGCGGGAGCCGTCCGGCTTCCTCCACAACGGCGGCACCGCCCACGACAACGACCGCGCCGTCGGCTCGGCCGAGTGGGACCTGCTCACCGACGACGTCCGCTGGACCGCGGAGACCTACCTCCTCCTCGGCTGCGATCCGCGGCACGGCCCGCTCAGCCTCGACCGGCTGCCCGACCGCCTCCCCGAGGCGGACCGGCCGGTGCTGCGCCGGATGATGACCGACGCCCTGGTGCACGGCCGCCCGGCCGCGGGCACCCTGCGGATCAGCCGCCCCGGCGGACGGCACGACGACGTCGAGTGCGCGGGCGAACCCGTCCTCGGCGCCGACGGCACCGTCACCGCGCTGCGGATGCTGCTCCGGAAGGCCTGACCCCTCCTTCCGTCCCTCCGCCCGCCGCGCCGGACCCCGTCCGGCTCACCACCGACCGTCCCCCGCCCTCCTCACGTCCGCCGTGGTCGGTTCTTGGCGTCCGCCGCGCGCAGCTCCCGGCCGAGCTCCGCGCGCAGCTCGTCCACCACCGGCAGTCCCCGGTAGCGGGCGGTCAGCCGGTACATCTCGCGCAGCCGGTCCCAGGTCCGGTGCGAGGAGTTCTGGCCGATCAGGTTCAGCACCATCTTGGCCTGGAACTCCGCCGCGTCCGGCTCCCCGGTGATCCAGTGCACCGAGGCCAGGGTGATCCGGTCGAACAGCGCCGAGCGCAGTTGCCCGGTGCCCTCCCGCAGGGTGATCACCCGCTCCGCGTGCCGCCGCGCCCGCGGGGCCGCCGCCGGGTCGTGCTCGGCCAGGGTGCGCAGCACCAGCGCCTGCATGCCGCGCAGTTCGGCCTCGTCGAAGACCTGCATCCAGGACGGCGGCGGCTCCGGCGCGTCCTCGGCGAACAGCTCCTCCGCCTCGCCCAGCAGCCGGTAGGTGTCCTGGCCGTGCCCGATCGAGGCGTGCGCCCAGGCCTCCACCGTGTTGAACATCGCGCGCGTCCTGGGCAGCAGCAGGCCGCCCCCCGCCTTGGCCGCCGACATCAGCTCGATCGCCTCGTCGGCCCGGCCCAGGTGCACCATCTGCCGCGCGGCCCGGGAGATCGCCTCGCCGGCCCGCGGCCGGTCGCCGGCCTCCTTGGCCGCCTCGGCCGCCATCATGAAGTACCGCTGGGCGGTGGGCTCCAGACCCACGTCGTGCGACATCCAGCCGGCCAGCACCGCCAGGTTGGCCGCGACCAGCCACAGCCGCCGCTCCACCACCGGCGTGTGGCGGTGCGTCAACAATCCGCCCACCTCGTTGAGTTGACCGACCACCGCCTTGCGCTGGAGCCCGCCGCCGCGGGCGGCGTCCCAGGCCCGGAACACCTGCACCGAGTGCTCCAGCGACTCCACCTCGTCGAGCCCCACCGGGCCCGCGTCGTACACGTCGACCACCGGGCGCGCGGCGCTCCCGGTGACCAGTTGGCGCGGGCCGGGCACGGAGGCCGCGTACGCGACCGCGTCCCCGCCCAGCCAGCCCTTCAGCGAGTCGGCGACGACCGCCCCGGCCGTGAGCGCGGCTCCGGCGCCCACCAATCCACGTCGGTTCAGCATGAGGTCCATTCCCGTGAACTCGGTGAGGACCGCGGCTGTTCGATCCGGCGTCCACGGCACTGCTGCGGACGGCTCCGCTCCGGACCTGGTGGGCCGGTGTCGTTCCAGACCGAGGTCCTCAGTGGTGACGACACGTCCGAGCCGCTCCGTGAACACGGCCGCCAGCACCCTCGGCACGGGATCGCGCGGGATCTCCCCCTGCTCGATCCACCGCCGTACCCTCGAAGTGTCGGTGGACAGTTGCTGCTGTCCCAGCGCGGCACCCCGACGGTTGACCAGCCGGGCCAGTTCGCCCTTGGACCATCCGGTCAGGACGAACAGATCGGCGAGTCGGGTGTTGGGTTCCCTGCTCAAATGAAGCCCCCAGGTTCCTCGGCACCTCCGAGGCTAGAGGCTCCGGCAAGTGCCAGGCGAGCATTCGCCACCGTTCGCCAGGGCCCGCCAGACTACTAAGCCAGTGCCTGAGGGGTGTGTTGTAGGAATGCGCCACCGCGCCCCTCGGGTCCGGCGGCGTCCCACCAGGGCCTGGGCATTCCCCCGACCGTGGCACGGGACGCTCCCGGTCCTCACCCGAGGGGGTGGCGCGGCCGGGTGGCGCGGGGGCGCCGGGCACGGCCACGGCAGTCCGGTCGGTCGCATTCCCCAGGGTGCGGACGGCCGGAGCGCCGTCGAACCGGGGTTCCGACCCCGCGTCCGTGCCCGGCGCCCGCGCACCACCCGCCGACGACCGAAGCAGGGCCGCCGTCACGCCAGGAAGCTCGCGGCACCAGCCCTCCCCCGCCCCGCGGGGCGCACCCGCAGACGGACCGGAAGGGACCACCCTCAGCCCATGTACTCCTCAGCGACGACCCCCACGCCGACCGCGACCCGAACGGCGCTGCGCCCCCCCACCGCAGCCGCCGGCCGTCCCGGCCCCAAGCAGGTGCCCCCGGCGAGCCGCCCGGTGGCCCCGCGCGGCGCCGAGGGCCGGGTCACGGACGCCCGGGTCCCGGCCGGCCGTACGGCGCTGGGGCTGCGCGGCCCCGAGACCGCCCCGCCGCCCGGCCACCGCCTCCCGCTGGCCCGGCAGGCGGACGGCCAGGTGCTGCGTGCCCGGCGGCCCGGCCAGCCGGGCGGACCGGAGCGGATCGACCCGTCGGCGCTGCAGACGCCGTCGGTACGGGCCGCCCTGGGGAGCATCGCGCGGATATGTCCGGCGTTCACCCCGCGTCAGGTCCTGCGCGAGGGCAGCCGCCACATCCTGGTGGCGGGCACCATCGGGCGGGCGCCGGTGGTCGCCAAGTGCCTGGCGCCGCAGGCGGTGCGGAGTGAGTACTTCGAGCAGCTGGTGGCCGATTTCCACCACGAGGTCGCGGTCTACCGGGCGTTCGTCCGGCACCGCCCGCCGGTGCGGCTGCCCCGGCTGGTCGCGGCCGACCACGACCGCTGCGTGCTGGTCATGGAGCGCATTCCGGGGCGCCCGGCGGCCCGCGAGCGCCACCCGGTCAACGCGCCCACCCCGGGCGAGGTGCGGGCGCTGCTCGGCGCCGTCCGGACGCTCAACCTCTGGCGGCCGCCGAGCGACGTGTTCCAGCCGCGCCTGGACTACCAGATGGAGATCGCCCGCTACCACTCGGTGGGCCAGCTCACCGACCGGGACGCCGGCGACCTGCGCGGCCTGCTGCACGGGCTGGGCAACACCCCGCTCCAGCTGTGCCACGGCGACGCCCTGCTCAGCAACATGCTGCTGGCGCCGTCCGGCCCGGTGCTGGTCGACTGGGAGCAGGCCGGCTGGTACCTGCCGGGCTACGACCTGGCGGTGCTGTGGAGCGTGCTCTCCGGCGACACCGCCGCCCGCCGCCAGATCAGCCAACTCGCCCAGAGCGGCGGCACGATGGCCCGGGACGCGTTCCTGGTGAACCTGGTGCTGGTGCTGATGCGGGAGATCCGGCTGTACGACGTGCCGGGCGCCGGCGAGGAGCAGCGGATCATGATCCGCCGGCTGTACGACGACGCCGCGCTCGCCCGTCGCGCGGTCCGGGCCGCGGTCGGCACCCGCTGACCGACGGGCCGTCCCCCCGGCTGACGGGCTCCTACCGCCGGGCGGCCCTCACGGCCGGGCGCCGCGGGCCAGGGCGGCCCGGCCGGCGGTGTCCAGGACGCTCTCCTCGGGCGCCAGGTGCACCCGGCTGCTGAGCACGTCCCGCAGGTAGCGCTCCAGCGGGTGCCGGCGGCTCAGCCCCGGGTTGCCGGTGAGCGCCACGGCCTGCTGAACGGCCGTGGTGGCGGCCCGGGTGGCCAGCAGGTGGGCCGGTCCGGTCCGGGCGACGGCGTCCGGTTCGCCCCGGTCGACCCGGGCGGCCAGGCCGTGCACGAGTTCCTCGGCGCCGATCAGCTGGGCGTCGATCTCGCCTAGTGCGGCGCGGTAGCGCGGCAGGGTGCCGAGCGGCTCGGTCAGGTTGGCCGGAGTGCGCTGGTTCAGGAAGCGGACCAGCCAGGCCTCGGCGGCCCGGGCGACCCCGATCGCCACTGCGGCGAGGGCCAGATCGTGCCAGGCGCGGGCGAGTTCGGCCGCCACGCCGTCCGCGTCGTCCGCCCGATCGGGTGTGCGCAGGCCGAGGGCGAGTTCGACCGGGACCGTCACCCCGTCGAGGACGACGTCGTGGCTGGCGCTGGCGCGCAGGCCGAGTTGGTCCCAGGTCGGGTCGATCTCCAGGCCCTCGCTCTCGCCGCGCACCAGGAAGGTGCCGACCCGCGGCTCGGGTTCGTCCGTCCGCGCCGTGACGGCCATCCAGGCCAGCGCCTCGGCGCCGGTGCAGTAGGTCTTCCGGCCCGTCAACTGCCAGCCGTCCGCGCCCCGTCGGGCGACCGTGCCGGGCAGCGCGTCCGTTCCGCCGCCGGGCTCCGCCCGCAGCGTGTTGACCAGCGCCGGCCCGCGCCGGGACTCGGTGAGCAGCCGCCGGTAGCCGGCCGCCGGCCAGCTCGCCCGGCGGGCCTGCTCGGCGTGCTGGAGCAGGGTGAAGGCGGTGACCACGGCCACCGAAGCGTCGCCGCGGCCGAGTTGGGCCAGCACCCGGACGGTGTCGGCCAGCGTGCCGCCCGCTCCGCCGTACCGCTGGGAGACGGTCAGGGTGAGCAGCCCGGCCTCGTGGACGGCCTCGATGCCCTGGTACGGGAAGGTGGCGTCCCGGTCGTGCTCCTCGGCGCGGGCGGCCAGCAGGTCGACCACCCGGGGCAACCCGGCCAGGGCGGCCTCGACCGCCGAGCGGTCAGAGGCCGCGGATCCCGCCGCCGGGGTCGACGGCGCCGGGGCCGACGGCGCCGGGGCCGGCGGCGCGGGATGACCGGAATCCGTCGGTGCGGGGCGCGGTGCGGTTCGAGATGCGGATCGATGCGCGGATCGGGAACGATCGTTCGACGAGCGGTCGTCGGCAGCGGTGGTCGTCATGGTGCTGGTGCCTCCGGGCGGCAGCATGGGCTCAGCGGGTACGGGCGGCACGCCCTGACGGCGCGCGGAACCGGTCGGCGGCCCCGGAGGCCGGTCGCTCGACCCGACCCCCGGTCTCGGCGCCGACCCGGTCCGGTCGGTCGCCCGCCGCCACGGGGACGAGATCCCCCTCAGCGGCCCGGACACACCGCGCTGGCGGTCCGACACAGGTCCAGATGCCTGCGACGGGTCAACAGCGGGAGACGGCACGGCATGTCCGCGACTGTACGAACCGTTGATCGATACCGTCAAGCAGCGTCCGGGTCCCGGGCGGGCCCGGTCAGCCCTGCTGGAACATGTCGGCCGGAAGCGGCTTCAGCAGCTGATACAGGTCGTCCGAAATCGGTCGGTCCCAGGACGCGATGGTGACCAGGACGCCGTCGCTGCGGCCGAACTGGGCGCAGAACACGCGTTCCTCGCTGACCTTGACCTTCTTCACGATCAGCAGGTCGTCCCCGAGCATGACCGGGAAGTCCTCGGCCGAGACGAACTCGACCGGCTCGTCGTTCTCCAGCGCCGCGAGCAGCTGGCGCACCTCGAAGGGCACCTCGTCGCCGGTCTCCCGCGCGGGCGACCCCTCGGGGAGGTTGCCGATGAACATCGCCGGCCCTCTGCCGCCGAACAGGTCGTAGCGCAGGAAGATGCCCTGGCAGGAGCCGTCCGGGCCGGTCATCATGGCCGCACCGAAGTCGCCGGGCCAGTCACCCGGGTCCATCGCGAGCACGTCGAAGTCCGGGCCGGCGGGCTGTCCGGAGCGACGGCGGAGAAAAGACATGGGAACATCGTACGTGTCCGGCACACCACACTCGCGAGGCGGGTGGGGCACCGACGGGGGACCGGCGGGAGGTCGACGCTCAGAGACCAATGTTGACTCTGAGCAACCGTCCGGGCTACGTTCGGTTCAGCACGGCAGCCGTTCTGGGTTTCACCCTCCGGGGGGACGGCATGTCGCAACGCGGCCCTACACGCGTATCCCTCACTGTGCACTTGTCGTGCCGAACTGCCGAGCACCCAGCTTCGTCGTCGCACACAGCACAAACACACAAGCCAACAGTTCCACTGCAGTTCCGTGCAACAAGAGCCAGATCCGCGGGGCCCCGGCCCGTCGCTCCCGTGGATCTGCTCGGGACGCCGCCGCGTGGGGGCGTGCGGGTCCCGAGCAAACGGTGCCGTTTCCGAGTCGCTCTCGGCGTCGGCGCCAGCCTCCCGGCGACTGCCGGCCCTTCGTGGGCCGGGACCGGCCGACGCACCCCGGTGCGCAGGGGATGACTGGGAGGTAGGCCTGGCAGCTGCCGGGCCGCACAGCAGGCGCCGTGTCTGGCCGCGTGGGGGCGGTGGGCACGGCGTCTGCCTGTGCTCATACTCTGAGCTGCGTTTGTCTAACAGTCAACAGAAATTCTGACGGGGCACGCTCAAAAGATCATCAGTTGTGATGTTCGGTGCCGAAATCATCGGCGGCGCCGGGACCCGCGTCGCCCTGCCATCGACCCGTCGTCGGCCCGCGTCGCCCCGCCATCGACCCGGAACCACCTGCGGAGCGGTCCCGAGACTGCGCGTCCTGCCGCAGTTCGGGCCGCTCCGCGACGCGCCCGGACGGCGCGCGGCTGGCTCGGGCGTGGACTCAGGTGAGGTCGAACTCGCCGTCCCGGGCGCCGAGCACGAAGGCCCGCCACTCGGCCGGGGTGAAGACCAGCACCGGCCCGTCCTCCTGGCGGCCGTCCCGCATCCCGATGTACCCGTCCACGAACGCGATCTGGACATCCCCGACCCCCTGGCTGCTGCACAGCCACTCGGCCCCGGTGAAGTCCACCCTCGGCTTGCCGTTCGGCGCGAGCGCCGGCTCGACGCCGACCTCGGCGGTGTTCGCCCCGATGTCCGTCCCGCTGTTGACTGCCACTGACCGATCTCCTCCCGACGGAATTCCACGGCCAGCCTAGCCACACCCCCGGGGCCCGGTCAGCGGGTTGACGAGGACTCCCCCGAGGGCTGCCCCGAGGACTCCGCCTGCTCCCCGGCCGGGGACGTCCCGGGGTGGGGAGCAGGGCCGGTGGAGAAGCGCTCGGGGCGCAGTGGGGCGTGTCCCGACCGGCGGGGCCGCGGGCAGCTGCCAGAGTGCTGCCAGGACGCGCTCGTGACCCGTCCGTGCCCCGCCCACGACGCACCCCGCGCCCCGCACCCCGCCCACGAACTCGCCCCATCCCGACCCACCTCGCCCCAGGGAGCAGCCGATGAGCCGCCGGGACGGCACCCGCGCCGACGTCATCCCCATCTCAGACGCCCCCTCGGCCCACCCGCCGGCGCCCCGCACCCCGCCCTCGGCCACCCCGCTGCCCCGGCCCACCCCGGCGCGGACCGCCGTGCACGGCCGGGTCGGGATCGTCCTGGTCTCGCACAGCCGGGAACTGGCCACCGCCGTACGGTCCCTGGCGCTCACCCTGACCGGATCCGACTCCCCCGCGCCGCTCGCCGCGACCGGCGGCGACCCGGCCGACGGACCGGGCATCAGCGCGGTGCTGGTGGCCGCCGCCACCCGGCGGGTCGACCAGGGCCACGGCGTGGTGGTGCTCGCCGACCTGGGCAGCGCAGTGACCACCGTGCGGGCCCTGCTGTCGGAGGCCGACGAGCACGGCCTGCCGTTCCCGGTCCGCTTCGCCAACGCGCCGTTCGTGGAGGGCGCGGTCGCCGCCGCGGCGACCGCCACCGCGGGCGGGGACCTGGCCGCCGTGCTGGACGCGGCCGAGGAGGCCTACCGGCAGCAGAAGGGCTGAGCCCGACCGCCCCGGGCCCGCGGGGCTGCCGGGCTACCGGGCTACGGGTGTTCCCGGCCGTCCAGGGTGAAGACCGCCGGGCCCTTGCACTCCAGCGCGTGGCGCAGCCGGTCGTGCTCGGAGTCGATCATCGGCGGCAGCTCGTCCAGCGCGAACCAGCCCACCTCCAGCGACTCGTCGTCGTTCACCCGGGCCTCGCCGCCGACCGCCCGGCAGCGGAAGGTCAGCACCAGGTACTGCGTCACGTCGCCGTTCGGGTAGCTGATCGGCGGCGTGACGGTGGCCGAGGCGAGCAGCTCGGGCACCACCACCACACCGGTCTCCTCCTGGCACTCGCGCACCACGCCGTCGGCGGGCTGCTCGCCCGGGTCGAGGATGCCGCCGACGGACGCCCACCGGCCGTCGTCGGCCCGGCGGGCGAGCAGCACCCGCTGCCGGTCGTCCACGACGACGGCGGCGACGGCGCTCAGCCAGAGCGGGTGGTTGCCCACGAAGGTGCGGAGTTCGGCGAGGAAGGGAGGAATGGCCATGCGGCGCAGCCTATCGAGCGGGTCGCCCGCACTCCTCGTCCAGTGGGCGGGTGGCGGACGGGCGGAACGCGGCGAGCACCGTGCGGCCGAGGATGCGCAGGTCGAGCCGGAGCGAGCGGTGCTCGACGTACCAGAGGTCGAGTTCGGCCCGGGACGGCGGGGTGAGCGGGCGGTCGGCGTGCAGTTGGGCCCAACCGGTCAGTCCGGGCCGTACGGCGAGGCGGCCGCGCTCCCGGCCGGAGTAGCGGAGCACCTGCTCGGGCCGGTCCGGGTGGGGGCCGATCACGCCCATCTCGCCGCGGGCGACGTTCCACAGCCGGGGCAGCTCGTCCAGGCCGGTGCGGCGCAGCAGGGCGCCGAGCCGGCCGTGCGGATCGGTGCGGAAGCGCAGGATCCGGAACTCGCGCCCGTGCCGTCCGGTGCGGGTCTGCCGGAGCAGCACCGGTCCGGTGGTCCCGCAGCGGAGCAGGACGGCGATCAGCAGGGCCAGTGGGAGCGCGACGACGGCGGCCAGGGCGGCGACGGCGAGGTCGCCACCGCGTTTCATGAGGCGGACACGGCGATATCCGGTCTGCCGCTCATCACTCCCCCTTCAGGGCGTTCCGAGCCGCCAGAACGCATTCACAGTAGAGGGGGGACGAAGCCGCTGTCCGGGAATGGCGGAAGAAGAGCGCAGAGAATTGTCGGATGAGCTGGAATTCGGTCGTTCTGACCAATTTCGATCGATCTGTTGATCAATCGCACGGACCGCGCGGACGTGCCCGGGAGCACCCGGAAGGCCTCCGCCCGACCGGCGGTCACCCCGGCCGTCAGAGCGTGGCACCCCGCCGACGGAGCACCCCGAAGGCGATCCGGCCGAGCAGCAGGACCCCCGTCGCCAGGCAGCCGGCCACCGCCATCGCCCAGGCCGGACCGTCACTGTCCGGAACGATCACGGCCACGACGATGCCCAGCGCGAGACAGGCCAAGCCCGTCACCGCCAGCGGAATCCGGTGGGTGACCAGGGCTCCGCCACTGCACGCGCGGTTCCAACGGGTCGCACCGTGCAGGTGGAAGGGATCACGGTCCGCATCTGCCATGAGCCCAAGGTACCCCGGGCCGGGCCCCGGGGCAGCCCGCAGGGAGTGAAGGCCCGGACACGCTCCGCAAGGCCGCTCCAGGGGTGCTCCCGGCCTGCGGACACGTGTGCATGCTCCACAATCAGTCCACGAAAAATCCTCGTCCCCCCGGTACAACCATCCGCCTGGTGCAGCGGTCTCAATGGCATCGAGTGATCCAGGAGCCGTTCCCGGGACGGGTGAGAACCCCCCACCGGGAACCGGAATACCCAGGGGGCGGAGCCGCCGCACCCTGGAGTCGGAGGCCGGGCTCCGTCCTCCGGCGGTACCGCCACGCCGCTCGGCGACCAAGGGGGAACCGTTGCCGCAGACCCAATCCACCCCGTCGACCTCCACCGCCCGCGCCAGGCCCGTGCCCGGCGTGCGGGCACTGCCCCCTCCCACCGGCTACGCGTCCGACCACCACGGCGCCGGCCGACCCCCCGTCGAGGCGAAGCGCCTCGACACCAAGCGCATCGACACCAAGCGACGCGAGACCAAGCGACTCGACACCAGGCTCCTCGACGTACGACACGTCGACGCCACGTATGCGGACGCGACGTACGCGGACGCCACGCACGTCGAAACGCCGTCCACCGGAAGCGGGCACGTCGACGCCGAACGGACCGAGCCGGAACAGCAGGACGCACGGGGCGAATGGCTGCGGTTCGCCCCCGTCCAGCCGCTGTTCCGGGCCCGGGCCGCCCAGCGACTCGCCGTGCTCGCCTACCACGGGGTCACCGACCACCGCTCCTTCGGCGCCCAGCTGGACCGGCTGCGGCGGCTCGCCACCCCGGTCTCGCTGGAAGCCGTCCTCCAGGCCGTCACCGAGCGGCGGCCGCTGCCGCCGCGCAGCGTCCTGGTCACCTTCGACGACGCCGACCGGAGCGTCCTCACCCACGCCCTGCCCGCCCTCGACGCCCGCGGGATCCCCGCCACCGCCTTCGTCATCTCCGAACTCATCGGCACCGAGCGCCCCTTCTGGTGGCACGAGGCCGACTTCCTCGCCCGCCACGGCGGCCGCGCCCGCTCACTCGACTGCGGCCACCCCTCCCAGCTGCTCCCCCGGCTCAAGGCCATGCCCGACCCGGACCGGCGCCGCAGCCTGCACGAACTGCGGGCCAGCGCCGACCGCCGGCCGCCCCCCCAGGAACAGCTCACCCCCGCCGACCTGCTCGCCCTGCGGGCCGGCGGCGTCGCCATCGGCAACCACACCCAGGGGCACCCGTGCCTCGGGCGCTGCGACGACGCCACCGTCCGGGCGGAGATCACCGGCGCCCACGAAGCCCTCACCCACTGGCTCGGCGAACCCCCGATCGCCTTCGCCTACCCCGACGGCGGCCACGACCCGCGTGCCGAAACCGTCCTGCAAGAGCTCGGCTACCGCCTCGGCTTCCTCTCCGACCACCGCCTGGGCCCCCGACTCCCCACCCACCCGCTCCAGATCAGCCGCCTCCAGGTCGACTCCACCACCAGCATCCGCCGCTTCGACACCATCCTCTCCGGCCTCGAACCCGCCTACCGCCGCTGGCGGCGCCAGGCGGTGGCCTGACCGACGGGGTCACTGCTGCGCAGGAAGTCGGGCCGGTCGACTTCCTGCGCGGCGCGGTTCCGTGCGTCGCGCGGCAGGGTCCGTCGCGTGACAGGATGCGTCGAGCGGCAGGGCGTGCCGGCGGCAGGGTGCGCCGAGCGGCCTGCCGGTCAGGCACGCACCGTGCCTGACCGGTACCGCCGGGCGCGCGATCCAGCCACCTGCGGGCACTGGTCGGGCGGGTGGGCGCTCCTCCATCGACAAGTCGACTCCGGAGCTCTCGGCCGGGTCCACGGGCGACTTCCGGTCGATGAGTCGACTCGGGAAGGCACGGGGACGTCCTGCCTCGCGCGAGAAGTCGGCCGGGCCGACTTCCGGTGCCGGGCCCGGCCCGGGGTCAGGCGGTGACCGGGGCCAGGGTGCGGCCCTGGGGGTAGAGCGTGGCGGTGCCGGGGAGGGTCGCCGGGATGCCGGCGTGGAGGACGGTCAGGGTGCCGGTGCCGGGGCGGGAGGGGTCGGCGACCCGGCGGAGGGCCTGGGCGGCGACGGCGTCCGCGGAGCCGAGGAAGGTGAGCGCCGGGGAGGCGGTGGGGGCGACGGCGGCACGGATGCGGTCGACCACCAGTTCGTAGTGGGTGCAGCCGAGCACCAGCGCGTCGATGCCCTGCGGCGTCCGGGCGGCCGCATCGGCGATGGCCGCGGTGATGCCCTCGTCGTCGCCGTGCTCGACGGCGTCCGCGAGGCCGGGGCAGGCGACCTCGGTGATGTCGGCGGTGCCGCCGAAGTCACGGATCAGCCCGCGCTGGTAGGCGCTGCCGGTGGTCGCCGGGGTGGCCCAGATGGCGACGCGGCCGCCGAGGGCGGCGGCCGGCTTGATCGCGGGGACGGTGCCGATGATCGGCAGGCCGGGTTCGAACTCGGCGCGCACCGCGGCGAGCGCGTGGACCGAGGCCGTGTTGCAGGCGATCACCAGGGCGTCCGGTGCGTGGGCCGCCGCGGCCCGGCAGCAGTCGAGGGCCAGCTCGGTGACCTCTTCCGGCGTGCGCGGCCCCCACGGCATCGAGGCCGGGTTGGAAGAGAGCACCAGATCGACGTCCGGGCGCAGCTTCCGAAGGGCGTCGGCGGCGGCCAGCAGGCCGATCCCGGAGTCCATCAGTGCGATCTTCACGAGGCAAGACTTTAGTCGATCCACCCGTCGCGACCCGTTCTGCGGCAGACTGCCGGGGTGACCGTCCTGCTGTGGATCGCCGCGTTCTCCCTGCTGGTCTGGCTCTGGCTGGCGTGCTGCCACGGCGGGTTCTGGCGCACCGACGTCCGGTTGCCACCGCGTCGCCCGCCGGTGCGGTGGCCGGAGGCGGCGATCGTGGTGCCGGCCCGGGACGAGGCGGCGATGCTGCCGGTGAGCCTGCCGACCCTGCTGGCGCAGAGGTATCCGGGGCGGGCGCGGGTGATCCTGGTGGACGACCACAGTTCGGACGGCACCGGCGCGCTGGCGGCGGAGCTGCGGACGATGGACGGGCTGGAGCTGACCGTCACCGCTCCTCCCCCGCTGCCGGCCGGCTGGACGGGCAAGCTGTGGGCACTGCGGCACGGGGTGGAGCTGGCCGGTCCGGACGTCGAGTACGTGCTGCTGACGGACGCGGACATCGCGCACGGCCCGGACTCGCTGGCCGAGTTGGTGGCCGCGGCCGAGTCCGCAGGGCTGGACCTGGTGTCGCAGATGGCCCGGCTGCGGGTGGAGACCGGCTGGGAGCGGCTGATCGTCCCGGCCTTCGTGTACTTCTTCGCCCAGCTGTACCCGTTCCGCCGGGCCAACCGCCCCGGTGCGCGGACGGCGGCCGCGGCGGGCGGCTGCTCGCTGGTGCGGCGGGACGCGCTGGAGCGCGCGGGCGGGGTGGCGGCGGTCCGGGGGGCGGTGATCGACGACGTCTCGCTGGCCCGGGCGGTGAAGTCCGCGGGCGGGCGCACCTGGCTCGGCCTGTCCGGGGTGGTGGACAGCGTCCGGCCGTACCCGCGGCTGGAGCAGCTGTGGCGGATGGTGTCGCGCAGCGCGTACGCCCAGCTGCGGCACTCGCCGCTGCTGCTGCTCGGGACGGTGCTGGGGCTGGCCCTGGTGTACCTGGTGCCGCCGGTGGCGACGGTGGCCGGACTGATGGCGGGGGCGCCGGCGGTCGCGGTGGCGGGCGGGGCGGCCTGGGCGCTGATGGCGGGCACCTACCTGCCGATGGTCCGCTACTACGGGCAGCCCGCCGTGGCCGTGCTGCTGCTGCCGTTCACGGCCGCGCTGTACCTGCTGATGACGGTGGACTCGGCGGTGCAGCACTGGCTCGGCCGGGGGGCGGCCTGGAAGGGGCGGACGTACTCGCGGGCGTAGCCCCGGACGATACCGACGGGCCCGGGACGGCGGGTCCACGGGCCCCGGGACGGCGCGAAAAAACCCGGCGCTGCGGGCCGGGCTGATCCATACTGCTCGGATGGACCGTCAGCGGATATCCCGGCTCGCCCATGCCCACCATCCGATCGCGGCACCGCTGGCGGACGACTCGGTGGCCCGTCTGCTGGAGCGTGCGCTGGGCGGTCGGGAGTCCGGCCGGGCACTGGACCTGGGCTGCGGCGAGGGCGCCTGGCTGCTGCGGGCGCTGACCGCGCGGCCGGGCTGGCGCGCGGTGGGGGTGGACGTGGACGCGGCGGCGCTGACCCGGGCCCGGGAGACGGCGACCGCGCTCGGCGTGGCGGGCCGGATCGGCCTGCACCACCGGGACGCCCGGGAGTTCACCGACCGGGAGCCCTTCGACCTGGTGCTGTGCGTGGGCGCCACCCATGCCTTCGACGGGTTGCTGCCCACCCTCGCGGCGGCCCGTGAACTCCTCGCTCCCGGTGGGCGGTTGCTGGTCGGCGAGGGGTTCTGGGAGCATCAGCCGTCGCGGGCCGCGCTGGACGGACTGGGCGCCGCCGAGGAGGACTTCGCGGACCTGGCGACCACCACCGACCGGGTGCTCGCGGCCGGCTGGACCCCGGTGTACGGGCATGTCAGCACCGCCCGGGAGTGGGACGACTACGAGTTCTCCTGGACGGGTTCGCTGGCCGCGTGGGCGCTGGACCACCCGGAGCACCCGGACGCGGCGGCCGCCCGGGAGGCCGCGGACCACCACCGCTCCGGGTGGCTGAACGGCTACCGGGGGACGCTCGGCTTCGTCACCTACCTGCTGCGCCGCGACTGAACTCCCGTACCGGCGAAGCCGATTGCGGACCTCGCCACGGGGAGCCACGGGGAATCAGTGCCGCTGCACCTGTCCGTGCCGCTGCACCTGCTCCTGCTGCACCAGGTAGTCGAGGACCTCGGGCATCGCCTCGACGCCGCCGGCCTTGGTCGGCGAGGTGCGGTACTCGCCCTGGACGACCACCGTCGGGAGCTCGTTGATGCCGTAGCGGACGAACTGGGCGGCCGCGTCGTCCACCGACGTCCGCACCTCGGCGGAGTCGTAGGCCGTGCGGAAGCTCTGGGCGTCGACGCCGTGGCGCACCGCCCAGTCGGTGGCGGCGGTCTCGGTGGTGAGGTCGGCCCGGTCGGTGTGGATCGCGCGGAAGGCGCTGACCTGCAGGCGCTCGACCAGGCCGAGGCGTTCCAGCGTGTAGTACAGGCGGGCGTGGGCGCGCTGCGTGCCCTCGTCCGGGCTGCCCTGCCAGATCGCCGGGACACGGCGCAGCGCGACGTCGGAGCGGTGCTTCTCGGCCCAGGCCTGCAGCGGCTGTTCCAGTGCCTGCGAGTGGCCGCAGTCGTACCAGAAGAACTCGACGGCCTCGGTGCGGGCGTTCTCGCGCACCGGCTGCGGGTGGTCGAGCCGGACGAACTGCGCGCCCTCGGAGGGGGGTTGGTGGGTCACCGCACCGGCCTGGACCGGGGACACCGCGATCCCGGCGGCGACGGCGAGCAGGACGGTGGACCGCAGCAGCGACTTCGAGTTCACACCGGGCAGTGTGGTGCTGACGTCCCGTTACCGGCGAGTCGGTACGGGGCGTCGGGCCCGGATTCGCCCGAACGGCGTAACGGGGCCCGCGCGCCCGACGCTCCTGGAACGGCGGCCCGACCGGTCGGCTCCGCTGGGCGGCCCAGCCGGTCGACTCAGTCGGACGGTCCGCGGCTCAGTCGGCGGGAGCGCCCGTCCACACCTCGGCGACCAGGCGCTGCCAGTCGTCCACCACCGCGCCCAGTTCGAAGTGCTCCAGCGCGTGCGCCCGGGCGGCCGCGCCGAGGCCCGCGCGGTTGCAGGCCAGCACCTTGGCCAGGGCCTCGGCCAACGCGAGCGGGTCCCCGGGGGCGACCACCGCTCCGGTGGCACCGTCACGGACGACCTCGCGCACCCAGCCGACGTCGGTGGCCACCGCGGGCACGCCGGCGAGTGCCGCCTCGATCAGCGCACCGGGCACCCCCTCGCTGTCGCTGGTGAGCAGCAGCGCGTCGGCGGCCCGGTAGAGCGGGACCGGGTCGGGCAGCGGGCCGAGGAAGTGGGCGCGCGCGGCGGCCGGGTGGCGGGCCAGCGCCTCCAGCAGCGGGCCGTCCCCGGCGACGGCCATCCGGACGTCGGGCAGCCGGTCGAGCACGTCGAGGGCGAGGTCGAGCCGCTTCTCCGGGGATATCGCGCCGATCCAGGCGACCAGCAGGACGTCCGCCGGCAGGCCCAGGGCGTGCCGGGCGGCGCGCCGGTCGTCCCGGCCGTCGGCGGGCGGATAGCTCTCGGCGGCACGGGAGTTGGCGATCACCCGGACCTTGCCCTCGGGCAGTCCGAACTGCTCCTCCAGCACCTCGCGCGCCTGCTCGGTGAGCGTGGTGACGGCGGCGGCCCGGTGCATCAGCGCTCCGCCGCGGAGTCGGCGCAGCCGGGTCGCGGTCCAGTAGCGGGGGTGGCCGACCGAGACGTAGACGAAGGGGGTGGTGGTGCCGGCCAGGGCGAGGGCACAGGCGGCCAGGGTGTCGGAGCCGTGCGCGAGCACCACGTCGGCGGAGCGGGCGGCGGAGCGCAGGGCCCGCAGGGTGGTCGGGCGCAGTCGGCCGGGGCCGAGGACGGCGGCGGCGCGCAGCCGGGCCGTGTCGGGGCAGCCCTCACCGCAGGTTCCCGGGACGGCCGTCCCGGCGGTGCACAACCCCGGCAGCACCGGGTCCTCCGACGTCCCCGCCGCCGTCGGCTTCCCCGGGACGGCGGACGGCCCTGCGGACGGCCCCGAAACGGCCGCACCCGGCCGGGCGGGTGGCACGGCCGGGTGCGGGGCGAGCGCGCACAGTGCGGAGGCTTGGCCCCGGCGGCGCAGTTCCCGGTGGAGGTCACGGGCGAAGTTCTGGGCGCCGCCCCGGCGTTCGTCGCTGATCAGGTGCAGGACTCGCGGGCGGGCTCCGGCCGGATCGGCCGCAGTATGGTCGGGCATGGACCGACCTTGGCACAGCGTCCCGCCCGGTACAGCCCCTTCGCGCAACCTGGTGGTGGCCCGTGCGCCCGCGCCCGTACACCCGTTGTGCGCTGAAGGCCCGCCGTCGTGCGCCGGTTGCGACCGCCGTGCGCCCCGTCTCGCCCCGCGCCGCTCCGCCCGACCGCCCTCCGCTCCTTCGTACGCCGCGTCGGCCACCGGCTCACACCATCGGGTCAACCACGAGCCGTCGGACGGCGAACCGCCGGTACGCGGAGGGCCCCGGCGCCGCCCGGGCGGGCCGCGCCCGGGGCGCGGGGCGGTTACGCGGATCGGGTGAACGCGGTTGGACCTCGACCCCGGCAGGTCGGCAGGATGTCCGGCCGGGGCGCCCCTCGCGCTGCCCCATCTCCCCCTTCCCCGTTCGGATTTGGAGTCACCCGGTGTTCAAGGGATTCCGCAGCTTCCTGCTGCGCGGAAACGTGGTGGACCTCGCGGTCGGCATCGTGATCGGCGCGGCCTTCACCGCCGTCGTCACCGGGTTCGTCAGTGCCTTCCTCACCCCGTTGGTCGGGGTCGCCGCCGGTACGGTGGGCGACTTCACCCAGAAGACCTTCGAGGTGGGCGGCACCAAGTTCCCGTACGGCCTCTTCGTCAACGCGGTGATCGGGTTCGTGCTGGTCAGCGCCGTCATCTACTTCTGCGTGGTGGTGCCGGTCGGCAAGCTCCACGACCGCTTCGAGAAGAGCGGGCCCGCGCCGGTCGCCAAGGCGGACTGCCCGGAGTGCCTGAGCTCGATCCCGGCCGCCGCGACCCGCTGCTCGTTCTGCACCTCCGAGGTCGCCGCCCGGCCCGGGCTGCCGGCGCAGTCCCAGGCGCTGCAGTCGCACTGACGACCCGACGGCGGTGTGTCCGGGGCGGGTTCGAGGCCGGCTCCGAGTCGGCCTCGGACCGGCTCCGGGCCGGCTGCGTGCCGGTTCCGGACAGGCTCCGTCCCGCTCGGACCGCGTCCGGATCACCCCTTCTGAGCCCTGACGGGAAATTTATTCCCCAAACATTCACGAGCCCCCGTCGCACCGTCGGCGGGGGCTCGAATGCGCCGGCGCACGCCCCGTGCGCAAAAGTTTCTCCACAAGGCCCTCGGGCGTCCACCGCCCGGTCACCGCAAGGCCTTCCGGCGGCCGCGTCCGGGCACTGTTCGATCACTGACGGGGCGCCAAGGTTGTCCGGAACCGAACGCCGTTATGTCCGTTCTTCCTACTTTCGAAACCTTTGTGCGGGCGAAGACTGTGTAAACACTCGAACTGCTCCCCCTCCCGCTCTCCTCAGCAGCCGCATTGTGGGCTTACCGTATGCCCCATGACCTCGCCCCGCTCCTACGACGGAGTCGGCTACCCCTCTCCGTCCTTCTCCTCCGGCACGCCGATCTACGACAGCCTCGTGGCTGAGCGCGGCGTCCCCCAGATCGCACCCATCAACGTGCCGGCCGCCCTCCCGCCGGCACTGTCCTCCGGTTACGGATCCGGCCTCGGCCAGTCCTACGAGAACCGGTACGGCAACGGGTACGAGAGCGCCGGCAGCAACCTCCCCGCGCTGCCGCCCGCCCGCCTCGCCCTGGGCCCCGGCCCGAGCAGCGGCCCCTCCGCCGGCCCGGCCACGGCGTACATCCCGGCGCAGCCCGCGCCCGCGTACGCCGCCGCGCCCCAGCCGCCCGTCCCCGGCTACGGCGCCCCCCAGCCCTACCAGCGGCAGCAGCCCCCGGCCCCGACCTTCGCGCAGACCGCCAGCGGCGGCTACCAGCCGACCGGCGGCCAGAGCTTCGGCGGCCAGAACACCTTCATCGGCCAGGGCGGCCAGCAGACCTTCGGCGCGCAGCCGACCGGTGGGCCGGCCGGTTTCGGCCAGGGCCAGCCCGGCGGCGCCCCGCAGGGCGGTCCGCAGAGCTTCGGCGGCCAGCAGTCCTTCGGCGGCCCGAACCCGGCCGGCCCCGGCTTCCCCGGCGGCCAGGGCGCCGACCAGGGCTTCGGCGGCGGCCAGCTGCGCCCGGCCATGGCGCCGGTCGCGCCGGTCCGCCCGATGCAGCCGCAGCGTCCGGGCCCGTACGGCGAGCCCGGCGGCTACCAGCAGGGCGGCTACCAGCCGCAGGGGCAGGGCTACTGAGCCACTGACCCGGGGCCGACCCCACCGGCCCGCACCCGCACCACCTGAACAGCACCCGGCGACCCCCGAGCGCCGGGCGAACGGAGAAACGGGTCATCCACGGACCGCCCGGAACGCCCCCCACGGCGTACCGGGCGGTCCGTGCGCGTACGGGGGGCACTGGGGTGTGCGGCGGGTCCGGCCGCGGGTCGGGTGGCGGGAACGGACGGAGGACGCGGGCGGCGGGAAGCGGGCCGGGCCGGGGCCGTGCGACCGGCCGAAGCGCTGCTGGCAGGATGGGGGTATGCAGCTCACCGGACTCCACGTCCACCCCGTCAAGTCGATGTACCGCCTGAGCCCGGAAACCGCCGCGGTCCATCCCTGGGGTCTGGCCGGAGACCGCCGCTGGATGCTCGCCGACCCCACCGGGCGCTTCGTCAGCCAGCGCGAGAACGCCGCCCTCGGACAGATCCGGGTCGGCCTGCTGCCCGACGGCGCGCTGGCGCTGACCGCGCCCGACGGCTCCCGGATCGAGGTCACCGCCCCCGCCGCCGACGCCGGCGACCCGGTGGCCGAGGTCGAGGTCTGGGGCACCCGCTTCCGCGCCGCCGAGGCCGCCAAGGAGGCACACCTCTGGATCGCCGAACACCTCGGCGACTACCGCCTGGTGCACCTGGACGACCCACGCGCCCGGCCGGTCGACCCCGAGTACGGCGCGCCCGGCGACACCGTCTCGATGGCCGACGGCTTCCCGCTGCTGCTCACCACCACCGGCTCGCTGGACCGGCTGAACGAGCTGATCGCCGCGGAGCAGGACGGGGACCCCGCCGGTCACCAGCCGCTGCCGATGGAACGTTTCCGCCCCAACGTCGTGGTCGGCGGCTCCGCGCCCTGGGCCGAGGACGGTTGGCGCCGGATCCGGATCGGCGCGCTCACCTTCAAGGTGGTCAAGCCCTGCGGCCGTTGCGTGATCACCACCACCGACCAGGAGACCGGCGAGCGACGCGGCCCCGAACCGCTGCGCACCCTGGCCCGGCACCACAGGCTGCTGCGCAAGGCGGCGTTCGGCCAGAACCTGATCCCCGAACGGCCTGCCGGCGTCGAGGGCGACGTGCTGGGCACGCTGCGGCTCGGCGACGACGTCGAGGTGCTGGAGGACGGGGCGCACTGGACCGCCGACGGGCGCTGAGCCGCCGTCGCGCCCTGGCCGGAGTTCCGCGCGCGGTCCGTCCGGGACGGAACTCCGGCTGTGCGCGCTCGTTGAAACAAGTGGTCGGAACCTGTGGCCGCGGTGGGCTCCCCCCGTGTCCGCCCGGCGGCGGACGGCCGGGCCGTCCCCCCGGACCGGTCCGGACGGGCGGACGGACCACCCGTCCGGGCGCGCTACGGTGGGCGGACGGCCCGCGCACCCCCGCGCCCACGGCCCGTTGATCGCCGGCACGACGAAGGTGGGGACGACAGATCGTCATGGCTGAGCACAGGGTCCGGGTCACCCAGGACAGCGCATCCCGCTGGCGCCGCCGCGCCGGCGAGTACGACACGCTCGCGGAGGCGCTGGCCGCCGCCGAGCCGGGCGACACCGTGACCGTCCGGCCGGGCACCTTCCGGGAGAACCTGCTGCTGGACAAGCCGGTGACGGTCGTCCCGGCCCAGGGCCCGGGCACCGTCCGGATCGAGCCGGCCTCCGGGGTGGCGATCACCGTCACCGCCGCCGCGACCGTACGGGACCTGGTGGTCGAGGGCGGCGACAGCTCCACTCCCGCCGTCCTGGTCACCGGGCCGCAGGCGACGCCCTCCTTCAGCGGCTGTCGGATCGAGACCCGCTCCGCCACCGGGGTCGAGATCGTCGGCGGTGCCCGGCCCACCCTGCGCGGCTGCGTGGTCGCCAACCCGGGCGGACTCGGACTGCGGCTGCGCGGCGAGGGAACCGCCGCCGCCTTCGAGGACTGCGAGGTCGCCGCGGCCGGCCAGGCCGGGCTCGCCGTCCTCGGCGGGGCGACCGCCGCCCTGGACCGGTGCCGGGTGCACCACGCCTCCGGCGCCGGGGTGCTGCTCTCCGACCCGGGCAGCGCCGCCGAGCTCACCGGCTGCGAGATCTACGAGATCCGCGGCAGCGGCGTGCAGGCCGAGGCGCAGGCCGGCGGACGGCTGGTCGACTGCGACATCCACCGGGTGACCGGCAACGGCCTGACCCTGGACGGCGAGGCCGAACTGGTACTCACCGGCTGCCGGGTGCACGACCTCCCGGAGAACGGCGCCGACCTGCGCGGACGCGCCAAGCTCAGCCTCGTCAACAGCACCGTGCGGGACTTCGGCCGCGGGGCGCTGTCGGTCTGGGACCAGGGCACCGAAGCGGTCGCCGAGTCCTGCCAGATCCACGGCTCCTCCGGCGAGTACCCGGCGCTGTGGGTCAGCGACGGCGCCCGACTCACCCTCACCGACTGCTCCCTGCACGACCTGCCGGACGCCCTGTTCGTGCTCGACCGGGACTCCGCCGCCGTCGCCCAGGGCTGCTCGTTCAGCCGGATCCGCAGCTCGGCGGTCTCGGTCAGCGGCGGGGCCACCGTCTCGCTGGCCTCCTGCCGGGTGCAGGAGGCCGGGACCGGGCTCTGGTTCCGCGACCACGGCAGCGGCGGGCTGCTCACCGACTGCGAGATCTCCGACGTCGCCACCGGGGTGATCGTCACCAAGGGCGCCGACCCGGTGCTGCGCGAGTGCACCGTACGGGCCAGCACGGACGCCGGGGTGTACGTCTCGGCGCAGGGCCGGGGCACCTTCGAGGACTGCCGGGTCTCGCACGGCAAGGGCTTCGGCTTTCACATCATCGACGGCTGCCGCACCCAGCTCACCCGGTGCCGGGCGGAACAGAACGAGCGGGCCGGGTTCGAGTTCTCCGAACCGGGGCCGATCGCGGAGGGCTGCACCTCGGACGACGTGGCCCGGACCGGTGCGGCCGGCCCGACCGGCTCCGGACTGCCCGAGCTGCCGACCCCGAGGTCTCCCCAACTGTCGCCCACGGCTCCGGCGTTGACCGCCGCCTCGCTGACCTCGGCGGTCGCCGGATCGACTCCGGCCGGCGTGGCCCCCTCCGCCGCGTCGACGGCGACGTCCACGATCGGGCCGATCCCGGACTGCCGGCCCGCTGACGAGGCGCTCGCCGAACTGGACTCACTGGTCGGACTGGCCACCGTGAAGCAGGAGGTGCGCACCCTGATCGACCTGATCTCGGTCGGCCGGCGCCGCCGCCAGGCCGGGCTCAAGGCGCCCTCGCTGCGCCGGCACCTGGTCTTCACCGGCGCCCCCGGCACCGGCAAGACCACCGTCGCCCGGCTGTACGGCGAGATCCTCGCCTCGCTCGGGGTGCTCCAGCGCGGACACCTGGTCGAGGTGGCCCGGGTCGACCTGGTCGGCGAGCACATCGGCTCCACCGCGATCCGCACCGCCGCCGCCTTCGACCGGGCCCGCGGCGGGGTGCTGTTCATCGACGAGGCGTACGCGCTCGCACCGGAGGACGGCGCACGGGACTTCGGGCGCGAGGCCATCGACACCCTGGTCAAGCTGATGGAGGACCACCGGGACGAGGTGGTCGTCATCGTGGCGGGCTACACCGCCGAGATGGAACGCTTCCTGTCCGCCAACCCCGGTGTCTCGTCGCGCTTCTCACGGACCATCACCTTCCCCGACTACACGGCGGACGAGCTGCTGGAGATCGCCCGGGCGCAGTGCGCGGAGCACGAGTACGCGCTCGGCGAGGCGACCGGGGCCGCGCTGCTGGAGCACTTCGCCCAACTGGAGCGCGGCCCCAACTTCGGTAACGGGCGCACCGCCCGGCAGGTCTTCGAGACCATGGTCGAACGGCACGCGGTGCGGGTGGCGGCGCTGGCCGACCCGTCCACGGAGGAGCTGCAGCTGCTGATCCCGGCGGACCTGCCGACCGCGCCGCTGCCGTGACGGCGGGCCCCAGAGGGCGGGAACTCTCTTGCCGTGACGGGGCGTTGGGGTGGACATGGGCATGCTTCTGACGGGCGCCGCGGGTGGACTGCTGCTGCCTGCCGGGTTGGTGGTGCTGTTCTTCCTCGGCGCGGTGGCACGACACCTGCGCACCCGACACGCCGCACCCGGTGAGCGCGGCGCGGGCGCGACCGCGACGGAGGAGCTGCACGCGCTGCTGTACCCGAGCAAGCGGGTGCAGCTCGAACAACGGCGGGTCGAGCTGGTGCTGCGGGACGACGAGCACGACGGTGCGCCGAAGCGGACGGGGATCGACCTCGCGAACGGGCGGGCGGTGATCCGGCAGCGGGGTGCGGGCGGGTAGCGGGAAGCCCGGAGCGGGTGACAGGCGACAAGTGACAGAGTTCAGATGACAGATGTTGAAATCTGTCATCTGAACTCTGTTTGTTGTTCGCTGTTTGTTGTTCGCCGTTCGCCGTCAGCCCGTCCAGGCGCCGCCGGCCAGGAAGGACTCCATCACGGCCCGGTACGGCGCGATGTCGATCCGCTCACCGGCCAGCCAGTCGTCCGAGTAGTACTTGTCCAGGTAGCGGTCCCCCGGGTCGCAGATCAGGGTGACCACGCTGCCGGTCCGGCCGGCCGCCCGCATCTCGGACACGATCCGCAGCGCGCTCCACAACCCCGTCCCGGTGGAGGCCCCGGCCTTCTTCCCGAGCACCCGCTCCAGCACCCGCACCGCGGCGATCGAGGCGGCGTCCGGCACCTTCATCATCCGGTCGATGGCGCCCGGCACGAAGCTTGGCTCCATCCGCGGCCGCCCGATGCCCTCGATCCGGGAGCCGCTCGCGCACACGGCGTCCGGGTCGTGGTCGACCCAGCCGTCGAAGAAACAGGAGTTCTCCGGGTCCGCGACGCAGATCCGGGTGTCGTACTGCATGTAGTGCACGAAGCGGGCGATGGTCGCCGAGGTGCCGCCCGTCCCGGCGGTGGCGACGATCCAGGCCGGCTCGGGGTGCGGCTCCAGGCGCAGCTGGGCGAAGACCGACTCGGCGATGTTGTTGTTGCCTCGCCAGTCGGTGGCCCGCTCGGCGTAGGTGAACTGGTCCATGTAGTGCCCGCCGGTCTCCTCGGCGAGCCGCGCGGAGGCCTCGTACACCTCGTCCGAGCGGTCGACCAGGTGGCACTCCCCGCCGTGGAACTCGATCAGGTCGATCTTGGCCTGGCTGGTGCTCTTCGCCATGACGGCGATGAACGGCACCCCGATCAGCTGGGCGAAGTACGCCTCCGAGACGGCGGTCGAGCCGCTGGAGGCCTCGATGACCGGCTTGCCGGGGCGGATCCAGCCGTTGCAGAGCCCGTAGAGGAAGAGCGAGCGGGCCAGCCGGTGCTTGAGCGAGCCGGTCGGGTGGGTGGACTCGTCCTTGAGGTAGAGGTCGATCCCCCACTCGGCCGGCAGCGGGAAGCGCAGCAGGTGGGTGTCGGCGGAGCGGTTGGCGTCGGCCTGGACCTTGCGCACCGCCTCCTTGAGCCAGGCGCGGTACTGCTGGTCGGAGCGGTCGACGTCGCCGGTCGGCTGAACGTCGCCGATCGGCCGGACCGCGCCGGTCGGCTCGGTGCCGAGGCTTCCACCGGACTGGGTGCTCATGGTCACTACTCCCTCGTTGCGGCCCCCCACTGCTCACTACGAGTGTACGAGTGTCACGATAAGTGACCGCTTCCCGAGGCCCAGGTTCCGCTTATCGCCGCTCTCGCCCCCTCGGATCCCGCTCCCGGCCGACCCGCCCGGCCTCGGCGCTACACCGGCACCGACTGCGGGTCCGCCAGGTACGGCCCCCAGCCGAGCTCCGCCGCGCCCGCGAGCGCGCCGTGCGCCAGCTCCGCGCCGACGATCGGCACCCGTCCGCTGCGCCCCCACAGGCTGCGGTCGGCGACCACCGCGCGCAGCCGGTCCGGAGCCGCCTCCAGGAGATCGAGGTGGAGTCCACTGAGCACCACCCGGTCCGGGTTGAGGATGTTGACGACCCCGGCCAGTCCGAGTCCGAGCCGGTCGATCACGTGCTCCACCGCGGCCCGCGCCCGCTCGTCGGTCGCGGCCGCCCAGCACAGCTCGCGGGCCTGGTCGAGCAGTGGGCGCCCCGGCTCGGGGGTGAGGCCCGCGGCGGCGAACAGCGCGTCCGGGTCGGTCTCGGAGTTCAGGCAGCCGCGGTTGCCGCACACGCAGGGGCGGCCCTGCGGGTCGACGGTGAGGTGGCCGACCTCCAGGGCGAGCCCGGCGCTGCCGGTGTGCAGGTGGCCGTCGATCACCAGCGCGCCGCCGACGCCGCGGTGGCCCGAGGTGACGAACAGCAGGTGCCGGGCGCCGCGACCGGCGCCGTGCCGGTACTCGGCGAGCGCGGCGAGGTTGGCGTCGTTGGCGATCGCGGTGGGCAGCGGGTGCACCGCCTTCGGGCCGTGGTCGGCCCGGCCGACCTCGACGTCGTACAGGTCGGCGACCGGGGTGCCGCTGGGCCAGGCGAAGTGCAGGGCGGCGAGCGCGGTGCCGTCCGGTTCGGTGACCGGGTTGGGCAGCGCGAGCGCGGCGGCCAGGCAGCGGCGACCGGTCGCGCGGGCCAGTTCGGCACCCGCCTGGGCGACGGCGCGCAGCATCCGGACCGGGTCGGTGGCGGCGGGCAGCGGCAGGTGGACGGGCGGGTCGAGGAGTCCGCCGAGGCCGGCCAGGGTGACGCTCAGCCCGTCGGCGTGGATCTGGCCGGCCACCACGACCGGGCCCTGGGGGTCGATCGCCAGCCGGTGCGAGGGCCGGCCGCGACCGCCGCCGGCCGGGCGGGAGTCGACGGTGATCAGACCGAGCGCCTCCAGTTCGGCCGTGACCGCGCCGGCGGTGGCCCGGGTGACGTCCAGCGCGCGGGTGAGGGCGGACCGGGTCGGGGTCTGGCCGGTGTGGATGAGCGAGAGCGCAGGTCCGAGCAGCGTCCGACCGCGGTCGGGAGCCGCGCGGCGATGGGCGTCGCGCTGCGCGTCGGCATCGGTCCCGGAGCGGGGCCGCGGGCTTGAAGGTGAGAGCTGCACGCCCCTATTGTGACTTTGTGCCGCTTCGAAACAAAATCCGTTCCCGCCGCCACGCCGACCACTCCCCCACACAGTCTCTCAGCACACCCCCGGTCGCCGACAGGCCCTGGGGGCCCGCGCGGCTCGCCCTCACCGCCTTCTTCGCCGTCGACGGCTTCCTCTTCGCCGCCTGGGTCGTCCGCATCCCGGACGTCCGCAGCCAGGTCAGCGCCTCGCACAGCGCCCTCGGACTGGCTCTGCTCTGCCTCTCCATCGGCGCCGTGCTCACCATGCCGGTCGTCGGCAGACTCTGCCTCCGGTACGGCTCGCGGCCGGTCACCGTCGGCTCGCTCGCCGTGCTCGGCCTCGCCGTACCGCTGCCCGCGCACGCCCACTCGGTGCTCTCGCTCGGCGCCGTACTGCTGCTGTTCGGCGCCGGGTACGGCGGCGCCAACGTCGCCATGAACAGCGCCGCCGTCGACCTGGTGGCACAGCTGCGACGGCCGGTCATGCCCAGCTTCCACGCCGGGTACAGCCTGGGCGGACTGCTCGGCGCGGGCTTCGGCGGACTGCTCGCCGACCGGCTCACCACCGCGTGGGCGCTCGCGCTCGGCGGACTGCTCGGGCTGGCCGTCACCGTCGGCGCGGGCGTCGTCCTGCTGCGCAGCCCGGCGGCGCCGATGGTCGTGCCGGAGCGCTCGGACGGAGGTTCGGCCCCGGACTCCGCTCCGGGGACGCGCTCCGCATCGGGGACGGGCTCCGCGCCAGGGGCGGGTTCCGCGTCGGGCGCGGCGGACCGCCCGGGCGGGGGTCACGTCCGGCTGCTGGTGCTGCTGCTCGGGCTCACCGCGCTGTGCACGGCGTACGGGGAGGGCGCGATCGCCGACTGGACCACCCTCCACCTCACCGACGACGTCCATGCAAGCGCGGGGACGGCCGCCGCCGGGTACGCGGCGTACGCCTTCGCCATGACGAGCGGTCGGATCGGCGGGACCTGGCTGTCCATCCGGCTGGGCCAGAACCGGCTGATGCTGTTCGGCGGACTGACCGCAGCAGCCGGGATGCTGCTCGCCGCCCTGGCACCCTCGGTGCCGCTGGCCGTCTCCGGGTTCGTTCTGGTCGGCCTCGGGCTGGCGAACCTGTTCCCGCTCGCGATCGCGCGGGCCGGTGCGGCGGGCGGGCCGCAGGGCGTCGCGCTCGCCTCGACGCTCGGGTACGGCGGGATGCTGATCGGGCCGGTGGTGATCGGGTTCCTCGCCGACGCGGCCGGACTGCCGCTGGCCCTGACCACGGTCGCGATCGCGGCCACGGCGGCGGCCCTGCTGCCACTGACGGTGGGACGGCGCTGACAGGTAGCGGTAGCGGATGGCAGCGAACAGGTGACGAATGACAGATGACGGATAACAGATTTCAGTTTCTGTTATCCGTTATCTGTTTGTTGTTCGCTGTTTGTTGTTTGCTGTTCGCTGTTCGCCGCCACCCCCGCAGCACCCGGCACTGCCGGATCCGCCCGGCAAGTGGCAGGATGCGGCTCCATGACCACCACCGGACGCATCCAGGTACTGCGGGCGAACGAGCGCCCGGCCACCGCATGGCTCAACGGGGGCGGGGTGACCAGGGAGGTCGCCGGGTTCCCCGTCGGGGCCGGACTGGGCGAGTTCGACTGGCGGGTGAGCCTCGCCGACGTCGCCTCGGCCGGCCCCTTCTCGCCGTTCCCCGGCATCGACCGGGTGATCACCCTGGTCGAGGGCGCGGGCATGGCTCTCACCGTGGACGGCGCGGTGCAGTCGATCGACGTCCCGTTCCGGCCCTTCGCCTTCCCCGGTGACGCCACGACCGACTGCCGGCTGCTCGACGGTCCGGTGGTGGACTTCAACGTGATGACCCGCCGCGGCCGGGTCGAGGCCACCGTCGACCTGCGCACCGGGCCCGGCAGCGTCCAGGTCCCGTCGGCGGCGACCGTCCTGCTGGTGTGCCTGGCCGGTTCGGCTGCCGTCGACGACCTCGAACTGTCCCGCTACGACGCCGCGTTGCTCGACGCCCCCGGCGCCCACGAGCTGCGACCCGACGGGGTCGCCGCCGCGATCACCTTCCGTACGGTCACCACCCGCTGACCGCCGGACTGCCTGAACGCCCGACTGCCCTACTGCCCGAACGACGCGCTGCCCGCGCCCCGGAACGACCGGGGGCACGGGCAGCCGCGGCAAGGGCTCAGCCGCAGAACACCGGTGTGGCGTGCGCCGGGTCCAGGGCGTTGGTCACCAGGTGCAGCGCCGTCGGCGAGAACGCGATCGCGACGTGCTCGGCGAGCGTGACCGGGCAGTGGTCCTGGAGCACCTCGTTGTCCACGTCCGGCCCGTTCAGGAACTGGGTCCGCCAGGGGGTGACGACCTCGTCGTACACGGTGGAGATCACCGTGTAGTGCACCCCCGGCACGGTGTCCGGCCGGGAGGCCATGGTGGCGTTGAAGTCGGAGCCCACCGCCTGGTCGCGGCAGGCCTGGCAGACGGTGTAGATCAGGTCGGCCACGCCGGGGAAGTACGGCGCCAGCTTGGTGATGCCGTCGAGGGTGGTGCCGTGGTTGGACGGCGCCAGGCCGACCATCCGGTCCACCTTCGAGGCCCCGCCGAGGAACTTGAGGTAGTAGTTCGGCAGCATGCCGCCCTGCGAGTGACCGACGATGTCGACCTTGGCCGCACCGGTCGCGCCGCGCACCAGGTCGACGAAGTGGGCGAGTTGGGCCGCCGAGGCGGGAACCGCCCCGAGGCCGCCGATCGGCAGCAGCAGACCGCTGCCGGTGGAGGTGATGCCGGGGATGGTGCCGTAGTCGAGGGCGAAGACGCAGTACCCGAGGCCCTTCAGCAGCGGGGAGAGCGCCAGCCAGTTCTCGTAGCGGTTGGCGAAGGTGCCGTGCACCAGCACCACCGGGTCGGGGTGCGCGGCGGACGGCCGGCAGCTCCAGTCGTTGGCGCCGGGCGGCGAGGCCACCGAGTCGCCGTCGGGCGGGAGTTCGGCCGCGGCGGTGACGGCCGGGTTCGCGGTGACGGCCGGGTTCGCGGTGACGGCCGGTGCCGCGCCGGCGGGAGCCGCCGCACCGACCAGCAGCGCGCCCGCCAGGACGGCCGCGCCGAGGGCCCCGCCGAGCCGACGGCGCACGGGAGTTGCGGAGAAGCGGAGAAGTGGGGTTCTCAACTGTTGCCTCCACAGCAGAAGTTTGTTACCAACAGGTAACCCGAGTGGCTCAATGATGCGGTCGCCCCTCCGGCCCGGCCCTTGGGCGTTCCCCAGACCTGGACGGTGTTCTCTGTGACCGGTCACAACGCGCCCCACTGCACCCCCACGAGCCGCCCGGCCGAAGCCTTCGCCGCGCAGCCCCCCGGATCCCCCACGGAGGCCGCCGACCGCCCCTCCCCCTGGCGCGCCCCGGTGATCGGCGGACTCCCCGCCGACCAGCGACTCCTCGGCGGCGCGCGCGAGTTGGCCGCGAACGTGGTCGCCGCCCTGCTGGACCGCGTGCCGGTCTACCGCCGACTCCCCCGGGAGCAGCTCGGCGGTGAACTCACCCGGGACACCGAGCGCCGGATCCGCGCCCTGGCCCACGCCGTCCGCACCGGAGTGCCCGCCCCCGCCGAGGAGTTCACCGCCGTACGGGAGGCCGCCGCCCGCCGGGCCGAGGAGGGCCTCCCGCTGGACGCCGTCCTGCTCGCCCACCACCTCGGCATGGAGGTCTGCTGGGAGTTCCTCACCCGGGACGCCCACGCCGGTGACGCCGCCGACCTGCTGCTGCTCAACCGCCTGCTGCTCGACCAGCTCCGCCGGGCCTCCACCGCCGCCGGCACCGGCTACCTGGACGGTCAGCGCTCGGCCGTCGACCGGCGCTCCTCCGCCCGGCAGTCCCTGCTCACCGCGCTGCTCGCGGGCACCCCCGCCGAGGAGGCCGCCGCCCGGGCCGGAACCGGGCTGCCGGCCGGCTACGCGGTGCTCTGCCTGTCCTTCGCCGACCACCCGGACGAGCACTCCCCCGGCATCGACCCGGGCATCGCCGCCCGCCGCAAGGTCCGCCGCTTCGGCGCCGAACTCGACCACCGCACCCGGCAGTCGGCGCTCAGCACGCTCACCCCGACCGGCGGCCTGGTCCTCGTCCCGCTGCCGACCGTGCCGGACCACTCCACCGCGCCGGACCGCACCACCGCCTCGGACCGCCCCGCCGCCTCGGATCGCACCGCCACCTCGGAGCACATCACCGCACCGGGCCGCACCACCGCACCGGACGACTTCGCCACCTCGGGCCACTCCGCCGTCCAGGCGTTCGACGGAACCGCCGAGGAGGCCTGGCCACAGCTCACCGCCGCCCTCGCCGCCGCGGCCCGCGCCGCCGGGGTTCCCGTGCTGGCCGGAGCGGCCGCCGCGGTCCCCGCCGAGGTGCCCGGCGCCGCCGCCCTCGCGTACGAAGTCCTGGACGTCGCCCGGGCGTTCGGCCGCCCGCCCGGGCTGCACCGACTCGACGACGTGCTGCTGGAGTACCAGCTCACCCGGCCCAGCCGAGCCCGCTCCCGGCTCGCCGCGCTGATCGAACCGCTGGCCGACGCCGGGGAGTTGCTCACCACGCTGCGCACCCACCTGGCCGGCGGCCTCAACCGCCGGCACACCGCGAACGCCCTGCACCTGCACCCGAACACCGTCGACTACCGGCTGCGCCGGATCGCCGTCCTGACCGGCCTGGATCCGGCCCGCCCCGCCGACGTCCTGCGGATCACCGCCGCGATCGCCGCCCGGACCGCCGAGCAGTCGACCCCGGCAGGCGGCTGGTGAGGACGCGACGCCCGCATCACCGGTAACAGCGGCACGGGCGCGTCAACGGCCGCTCCGGGCTCAGCAGTTCAGCGGTTCAGCGGTTCAGCCTCGTACGGGCTCAGCAGTTCAGCCTCGTACGGGCTCACGGCCGGCCGGGCGGTCTCAGTCCCGCTCCCCCGGCAACCGCAGGTCCCATCCCACCAGGGCGCGCAGCTGCTCCGCCGTCACGCCGTCCGGCACCGGCTGGGGCGGCTCGTGGCGCAGCGGCGGCTGCCAGCCCTCCTGTTCGGTCCAGCGGCGGACCACCTTGGCCGGGGCCCCGGCGACCACGCTGTGGTCGGGCACCTCGCCACGCACCACCGCGCCCGCCGCGACCACCACGTTGCGCCCGATCCGGGCGCCCGGCATGATCACGGCGCCGGTGCCGATCCAGCTGCCCGCGCCGATCTCCACCGGCTCGTTGCGCGGCCACTGCTTGCCGATCGGCAGCTCGGTGTCCCGGTACTCGTGGGCCTGGTCGCTGACGTACACGCCGGGCCCGGTCCAGACGTCGTCGCCGATCACGATCGACTGGTGGCCGACGATGTGACTGTCCCGGCCGATGACGCAGCCGCCGCCGATCCGCACGATCGGCTCCGGCCCGAGGTCGAGCCCGGGCAGGAAGCCCGCGCTGATGGTGACCCGCTCGCCGATGATCGAGAACGGCCCGATGGTGATCCACTGCTCGTTGAAGACCGCCCCGGGCGGGAACGCCAGCGTGGTGCCGTCACCCAGTTCGCCGAACCGGTACGGGCCGGGGTTCCGGTTGGTCACCGCGCCGTTCCGCTGCATCCAGCGCCAACCCCGGTGGACGAGGCGTCCGGCGGCCCGGCGGCCACCGTCCCGAACGGCGGAGAGAAGGGAACGGGTTATCGGCATGCGCTCACGTTACCGGCCCGTAGCGTCGGTCCGTCCGCCGGGAGTCCGACATCACACGCGCCCCGCGACCCCCTCCCGCACCGCCGCCACCCCGGCCTCCGGCCCCCACGACCGTCCGGTATCCGGCACCGCGAGATCCGCACCGCGAGATCCGCACCGCGAGACCACGGCCGTCCGAAAACCGCCACCGATGTCGGTGCCCGCTGGCAGACTCCGACCCATGGAGATCATCGAGCACCTCGACGCGCTGCGCCGCGAGGGCGCCCTGCTGGCCGATGCCGCCGCCCGCACCGACCTCACCGCCCCCGTCCCGACCTGCCCGGACTGGCAGGTGCGCGACCTGCTGCTCCACACCGGCAAGGTCCACCGCTGGGCCGCCGCCTACCCCCGGCAGGGCCTGCGGACGGTGCTGGACGACGCGGGCGAGCAGGCCGTCTTCGGCCCGGAGCCCTCGGACGCCGCGCTGCTCGACTGGTTCCGCGAGGGCCATGCCGCACTGGTGACGACGCTCTCCGAGGCCCCGGCCGACCTCGACTGCTGGACCTTCCTGCCCGCGCCCAGCCCGCTGGCCTTCTGGGCCCGGCGCCAGGCGCACGAGACCGCCGTCCACCGCTTCGACGCCGACGCGGCCGCCGGTGTGGCCGGCCCGGCGGTGGACACCGCGTTCGCCCTGGACGGCATCGACGAACTGCTGCGCGGTTTCATGCTCCGCGGCCGGCCGACGGTACACAACGACAGCCCGCGCACCATCCGGATCCGGACCACCGACGGCCCCGGCTCCTGGCACCTGACGCTCTCCCCCGAGCCGCTCGCCGTCACCACGGAGGAGCGCCCGGAACCCGCCGACCTGACCGTCACCGGCCCGGCCCACGAGCTCTACCTGCTGCTCTGGAACCGACTGACGACCGAACAGGCCGAACAGCCCGAACAGGCCGGACATGCTGGACAGACCGCACGGCCCGCACAGCTCGGTCGGGCCGAGCAGCTCGAACTCGGCGGCGACCGCACCCTGCTCGACCTGTGGCGGGACGGCGCGGCGGTGCGCTGACCCCGCCCCGCCGTACGGGTCGACTCAGCGGACCCAGGCGGCCGGCCGCTTCTCCAGGAACGACCGCATCCCCTCCTGCGCCTCCGCCGACCCGAACAGCCGCGCCGACAGCTGCACCAACTCGTCCGCGTCCCGCTGGAAGGACCGCACCACCTCGGCGTTGGCTAGCCGCTTCGACTCCGCCAAGCCCTGCGGCGAGCCCTGGCGCAGCGCGTCCAGCAGGCCCTTGAGCACCACTCCGGTGTCCTCGGTGGATTCGGCCGCCCGGGTGATCAGACCGATCCGGGCGGCCTCGACGGCGTCGAAGACCTCACCGGTGAGGTAGTAGCGGGCGGCGGCGCGCGGCTCCAGCTTGGGGCGCAGCGGCAGCGAGATGACGGCGGGCGCGAGGCCGAGCCGGACCTCCGTGAAGGCGAAGGTCGCGGCGGGTCCGGCGACCGCGAGGTCGGCCGCTCCGATCAGGCCGAGGCCGCCGGCCCGGGCGTGCCCGTCGAGCACGGCGATCACCGGCTTGCTGCAGTCCACGATCGCCTTCTGCAGCTCGACCAGGCCGCGCGGGCCGACCGTCGGGTCCGCGCCGGTCGCCTCGGAGAGGTCCGCTCCCGCGCAGAACACCTTGCCGGTGTGGGTGAGCACGACCGCACGGACGTCCCGGTTCGCCGCGGCCACCGCGAGTCCGGCGTGCAGCTCGGACATCAGCCGGGAGGAGAGCGCGTTGCGGTTGTGCGGCGAGTCGAGGGTGAGCGTGGTGACGGCGTCGGCGGTGCTGACGCGGACGAGGGGCTCTGCGCTGGTCATCGGTGGGGGCCTGCCTTCCGGCTGAGGGTGGGTCGGACTGCGGGCGCGGTCCGGGGTGCGCCAGCCCCGGCCCCACGCGCTTGTGGCGACCCCCCCCCCCTCCCGCCCCGGCACGCCCACCCCCGA
>NZ_JBEOSV010000041.1:69680-83645 GCF_040303245.1 Kitasatospora sp. NPDC096077
GGGGCGCTGGGGGGGGGGGGGGGGGGGTGGTGGGGGGGGGGGGGGGGGGGTTTGGGGGGGGGGGGGGGGGGGCGGGGGGGGGGGGGGCGGGCGCCCCCCCCCCCCCCCCCCACGACTTTGGCACGCCCACCCGCCCCTCGGCCAGAGCCGCTCGCCGACCGGTGGCGGGGGCCGTCCGGCCGCCGGTGGCGCGGACCTTGCCGCGGCCGGACCGAAAACCGCTGGTGGCGGCCGTCGACCAGCGGGCAGCATGGTCGGCATGAGCGGCCCGACCATCGACCCGAGCACGGCGACCACCGACACCCCGGTCCTGCTGCTCGCCCCACGGATCAACGAGACCGGCCTGCAGCTGCGCACCGCCGCCGGGTTGCGCGGCCTGCGGGCGCACACCGCCGCCTCCTGGCGGGCGCCGCGCGAGCTGCTCGGCGCGGCGGTGCACGTGTACGGCGGGCCGCTGTTCGCCGACGCGGTCGGCCGGGAGCTGGGCCTCGCCCTGCTGGAGCCGGCCGAGGACTGGCTCGCCCGACTGCCGCGCGCGCTGACCGGTCGACGGGTGTCGGCGGCCACGCTGGCCGAGGCCCGTACGCTGCGCGGGCCGGCGTTCGTCAAGCCGCCGGCCGACAAGCTGTTCGCCGCCCGGGTCTACCCGGACGGCGGGGCGCTGCCCGGGCCCGAACTGCTGGACGATGACACCCCGGTGCTGGTCAGCGAGGTGGTGCGGTTCCGCACCGAGTACCGGCTGTTCGTCCTGGACGGCACGGTGCGCACCGGCTCGCGCTACGCGGTGGACGGCGACCTCGCCGTCGCGCCGCTCGGGCCGGACGGTCCCGAGGTGCTGGCCTTCGCCCGCGAGGTGCTGGCCGCCGCGGCCGGGCGGGCGCCGCTGCCGAGCGCGGTGGTGGTGGACGTCGGGCGGACGGACCACGGCTGGGCGGTGGTCGAGGCCAACGCGGCCTGGGCCAGCGGAGGTTACGCCGCCGAGCCGGACCACGTCCTGGACGTGGTGCTGCGCTCCTCCGGTCCGGCGGCCCAACTCCCGGTCGAGGACATGCCGTTCCTCCGCGAGCTGCCCGAAGTGGTGCACTGACCGGCCGGTTGGACGCTCACCGGCCGGTTGGACGCTCACCTGCCGATCGTGCGTTCACCTGCCGGTTCGGCACCGGCCGGGAGCGGTCGACGCTTGCGGCACCGACGGCCGATGGCGCACGATCGTCCACCATGACCACCACGCACCTCACCCACATCACCGAACCGCCCGGCGTCGCCCCCGGAACCGGCTACACCCACGTCGTCACCGGCAGCGGCCGGCTGGTCCAGGTCTCCGGTCAGGTCGCGTTCGACGAGCACCGGAACCTGGTCGGCGCGGGCGACCCCAAGGCCCAGGCCCGCCAGGTCTTCGAGAACCTGCGCCGCTGCCTGGCCGCCGCCGGGGCCGACTTCTCCGACGTCGTCAAGTTCACCTTCTTCATGACCGACATCAGCTACCTCTCGGCCATCCGGGAGGCCCGCGACGAGTACCTGGGTGATCTGCCGCTGCCGGCGGCCTCGGCGATGCAGGTCGCGGCGCTGTTCCGCCCCGAGGTGCTGATCGAGATCGAGGCGATGGCCGTCGTCCAGGAACGGTGACGTCCCACCCGACCCACCGAGCCGGCTCACCAATCTGACCCGACACACCGAGCCGACCCGGCTCACCCGGCGACCAGCCGCGCCTCCCGCCGTCCCGCCGTCCCGCCCACCGGACGGCGGGACCCATCGCCGGGCCGGCCGCCGCCCACCCACCCCGGAGCCGCCTCAACTCCCCAGTGGTACAGACCTGTTGACGCATTGGTCCAGTCCTCCTACAGTGCCCATGCCCCGCCTCCCCACGGCGCGGGCATCGATCGCCCACGGATCACCGCCGGTTCTACGCCACCCTGTCCAACCCCCACAGCCACAGGGAGAACCATGTCCGCTCGATCCCGGGCGGGACGCCCCCGCATGCGCGGCAGACTGCTGACGCTGCTGGCCGTCCTGCTCCTCCCGCTCGCCGCACTGACCGCGCTCGCCGCTCCCGCGAGCGCCGCCGGCAAGCTCACCGCCACCTTCGCCACCACCGACAACGGCTCCTGGTGGCAGGGCACGTACATCGTCCACAACGACAACGACACCGCCGTCTCCGGCTGGTCCCTGGAGTTCGACCTCCCGGCCGGCGTCACCATCGGCAACACCACCAACGGCACCGCGACGGTCAACGGCCGGCACGTCACCGCCACCGCCGCCTACTACAACGCGACCGTCAACGCCCACAGCACGACCGAGCCGTACAGCTTCTGGTTCGTCGGCAACGGCCCGGTCTCCACCCCGCTCAACTGCCGCATCAACGGCGACAAGTGCGACGGCACCCCCGACGTCCCGCCGTCCGCGCCGGGCACCCCCACCGTCACCGACCCGACCGCCCACACCCTGACGCTGAGCTGGCCGGCCGCCACCGGCGGCGACTTCCCGGTCGCCTCCTACGACGTGCTGAGCGGCACCACCGTGCTCGCCTCCAGCCCCACCGCCAACGCCCTGGTCACCGGGCTCACCCCGGCCACCTCGTACACCCTGGCCGTCCGGGCGAAGGACAGCCGCGGCAACACCGGCCCGCTCAGCGCGCCCGTCACCGCCGCCACCTTCGACCCGTCCACCGACACCGTCCCGCCGACCGCACCGACCAACCTCCGTGCCACGGCGGTCGGTTCCTCCGACGTGACGCTCGCCTGGGACGCCGCCACCGACAACGTCCGGGTCGCCGCGTACGACGTCTACCGGGGCACCACCCTGGTCACGACGGTCGGCGGCGGCACCCTGACCGCGGCCGTCGGCGGCCTCTCGCCGTCCACCGCCTACACCTTCACGGTGAAGGCCCGGGACCCCGCCGACAACACCTCACCCGCCTCCACCCCACTCGCCGTGACCACCGCGGACATCGTCGGCGCCGGGAAGTACGCCCGGGTCGGCTACTTCGTCCAGTGGGGCATCTACGGCCGCCAGTACTTCGTGAAGAACCTCGACACCTCGGGCAGCGCCGGCAAGCTCGACATCATCAACTACGCCTTCGAGAACATCGATCCGGTCAACCTGACCTGCCTCGCGGGCGTCACCAAGGGCACCAGCAGCAACCCGGAGGACCCGGACCAGGGCACCGGTGCCGGCGACGCGGACGCCGACTACGCCCGCCCGATGAGCGCCGACCAGTCCGTGGACGGCGTCGCCGACGACGGCTGGGGCAAACTCCGGGGTAACTTCAACCAGTTGAAGAAGCTCAAGGCCAAGTACCCGAACCTGAAGGTGGTCGTCTCGCTCGGCGGCTGGACGTACTCCAAGTACTTCTCCGACGCGGCCGCCACCGACGCCTCCCGGCAGAAGTTCGTCAAGTCCTGCGTGGACACCTGGATCAGGGGCAACCTGCCCGCCTACAACGGCGCCGGCGGCGACGGCACGGCGGCCGGGATCTTCGACGGCATCGACCTCGACTGGGAGTGGCCCGGTTCCGGCGACGGCCACCCGGGCAACCACTGGAGCGCCAACGACAAGGCCAACCTGACCCTGCTGGCGGCCGAATTCCGCAAGCAGCTCGACGCGTTGGGCGGCCCGCACAAGCTGCTCACCGCCTTCACCCCGGCCGACCCGGCGAAGGTCGCGGCCGGCTGGGACCTCGGCAACGTCTTCAACTCGCTCGACATCGCGAACGTCCAGGGCTACGACTTCCACGGCTCGGGCAGCGACAACTCCTGGGAGCCCAACCGCACCGGCCAGGCCTCCAACCTCTACCAGGACCCCAACGACCCCTATCCCTTCCACTTCAGCGTGGACACGGCCGTGCAGACCTACCTCAACGCCGGGGTCAACCCGCGCAAACTGACCATCGGCTTCCCGTTCTACGGACGGGGCTGGCAGGGCGTGGCGGACGGCGGCGCCAACGGCGCCTGGCAGAGTGCGAACGGCGCCGCGCCCGGCCAGTTCGCCGAGGAGGCGGGCACCCGCGGGTACAACAACCTCATCACGGGCGTACCCGGCCTCACCGTCTACCACGACCCCAAGTCCGTTGCCACGTACGGCTACACGGGCGCCAACGGGCAGTGGTGGACCTTCGACGACGCCTGGTCGATCGCCCAGAAGACGGCCTACCTCAAGTCGAAGAACCTGCTCGGCGGGATGATCTGGGAGATGTCCGGCGACACTCCGTCCGGCAGCCTGATGACGGCCATCGACACCGGGCTCCACTGACCCCCGGCCCCAAACGGCCACCTCCACGAGGTGACTGGGCGAACCAGGGCCGGTGCCCCTCCCGATCCCGTCGGAGGGGGCGCCGGCCCGGACCGTCACCGCAACCCGCAACCCGCAACCCGCAACCCGCAAGCGCGACCCGCACGTTACCGCGCAGCCATCGCCATCAGCTTGCGCGCCGCCCGGTTCTGCCGCAGCACCTGGGCGAAGCTGGTGTGCCCCTGGGTGGTCCGGGCGAACGCCCGCCAGGCCGCCGGCACCAGGCAGACCGCCGCGTGGAACAGGTACGGCCGACGCTCGAAGGCGCCCAGCAGCTGCTTGCCGGCGCGCATCTCCACGCCCAGCCCGGCCTTGATCGCGAACGCGTAGTTCAGCGCCTCGCGCCGCACCGCCGCCGCGTCCCCCGCCTCGGCGACCCGCACCGCCCACTCGCCGGCCAGCCGGCCCGAGCGCAGCGCGTACGAGATGCCCTCGCGGGTCCACGGCTCCAGCAGCCCGGCCGCGTCCCCGGCGACCAGCACCCGGCCGCGGGAGAGCGGCGAGTCCTCGGCCCGGCAGCGGGTCAGGTGCCCGGACTCGACCCGCGGGGTGAAGCCGGACAGGCCCAGCCGTCGGATGTAGTCGGCGAGGTACTGCTTGGTCTGCTCGCCGTCGCCGCGCGCCGAGATCACGCCCACGGTCAGGCTGCTGGTCTCGGTCTTCGGGAACACCCAGCCGTAACTGCCGGGCAGCGGGCCCCAGTCGAGGTGGATCCGGCCCGACCAGTCGGCGGCGACCTGCGGCGGCACCGGGATCTCCGCCTCCAGGCCGAGGTCGATCTGGTCGAAGGTGACGCCCACGTGCCGCGCGATCCGGCTGGCGCTGCCGTCCGCGCCGACCACCGCGCGGGCCTCGAAGGTGCGCCCGTCCGCCGCCGTGACCAGCGCCGTCCGGTGCTCGCCGCCGCGCTGCTCGACCCCGGTGACGGTCACCCCGGTGACCAGCACCGCCCCGGCCTGCTTGGCGGACTGCACCAGGCGCAGGTCGAACTCGTCCCGGTTGACCAGCCCGAACAGCATCCGCTTGGCGCGGCGGGTGCGGGTGTACCGGCCGTCGTAGGCGAAGGTGACGGCCGACACCCGGTCCTGCAGCGGCAGTTCGAAGTTCGGCGGCAGGCTGTCCCGGGAGGGGCCGATGATGCCGCCACCGCAGGTCTTGTAGCGGGGGTGCTCGGCCTTGTCGAGCAGCAGCACCCGGCGGCCCTGCGCGGCGGCGGCCTGCGCGGCCGAGGCCCCGGCCGGTCCGGCGCCGACCACCACGACGTCCCAGACGCCGTCCTGCGGCCGGGACGCCGCCGCCAGCGGACCGCTCCCTTCGGACGGAGCGTCGAGCGGGCTGTCCGGCCCGCTGTCGGGCCGGCCGTCGAGCGGGCCGTCGAACGGGCCGTCCTCGTCGAGCGGGCTACGGGAATCGGGGCTTCCGGAGTCAGTCACGTCGACCAATCCTATGCGTCCGGCCACCGGCCGGGACGCCGCACCACCCACCGACCCGCGAGCTCCCCGGAAGCTCCCCCAGGGACTCCGCCTATGATCGGCGGTACCCCAACCGACCGTACTCCGCCCGCACCACCCCCAGGGCGGACCGCCCCTTCCGGAGCCCCGATGTCACAGCCCCTGGCCGACGCCGTCCGGTCCCTGATGGACCGTGCCCGCACCGACCTCGCCGAGCTGGTCGCCTTCCCGTCGGTCGCCGACCCGCGCCAGTTCCCGGTCGAGGAGTGCCAGAAGGCCGCGCAGTGGGTCGCCGAGGCCTTCGCCGCCGAGGGCCTGACCGGCATCCGGCTGCTGGACACCCCGGACGGCACCCAGTCCGTCTACGGCGAGCTGGCCGGCCCCGAGGGCGCCCCGACCGTCCTGCTCTACTCCCACTACGACGTCCAGCCCCCGCTCGACGAGGCCGGCTGGGACAGCCCGGCCTTCGAACTGACCGAGCGTGACGGCCGCTGGTACGGGCGCGGCGCAGCCGACTGCAAGGGCAACATCCTGATGCACCTGACCGCCCTGCGGGCGCTGCGCCAGGTGTACGGGGACGGCTACCCGGTCAGCCTGAAGATCATCGTGGAGGGCTCGGAGGAGCAGGGCACCGGCGGCCTGGAGCGCTACGCCGAGGCCCACCCCGAGCTGTTGACCGCCGACGCCATCGTGATCGGCGACACCGGCAACTTCGCCCCCGGCCTGCCGACCGTGACCGCCTCGCTGCGCGGCATGACGGTGGTCGAGGCCTCGATCACCACGCTGGCCGGCAATCTGCACTCCGGTGCCTTCGGCGGCGCCGCCCCGGACGCACTGCAGTCGCTGATCGGGGTGCTCGCCTCGCTGCACGACGAGAACGGCGACGTCGCGGTCCCCGGGCTGGCCTCCGACCGGACCTGGGAGGGCGTGCAGTACCCGGAGGAGCAGTTCCGCGCCGACGCCAAGGTGCTCGACGGCGTCGCCCTGACCGGCACCGGCACCCTCGCCGACCGCCTGTGGGCCCGCGCCTCCGTCACCGTCCTCGGCATCGACTGCCCGCCGGTGATCGGCGCCACCAACTCCGTGCAGTCCGCCGCCAAGGCCCTGATCAGCGTGCGCGTCCCCCCGGGCACCAGCGCGGACGCCGCCCAGGACGCCCTGGTCGCCCACCTGGAGGCGCGGGTCCCGCTCGGCGCCCGGCTGACGGTCGAGCGCAAGGGCACCGGTGCCCCGTTCCGCGCCGACACCACCGGCCCGGCCTACGAGGCGATGGGCGAGGCGATGGCCGAGGCCTTCGGCACCCCGATGGTCACGGCCGGCGAGGGCGGCTCGATCCCGCTCTGCAACACCCTGCAGACGCTCTACCCGCAGGCCGAGATCGTGCTGATCGGCGTCGAGGAGCCGACCACCCAGATCCACGCCGTCAATGAGAGCGTCGACCCGCTGGAGCTGGAGCGGATGGCCCTCACCGAGGCCCTGTTCCTCCGCCGCTACGCCGAACTGCGCGCCGTCTGACGGGAGTTCGCGCCGGTCCCGGGCCGCCCGCCACGCCAGCGGCGGGCGGCCGCGACCACCGCCGCGTAGCCGACCGCGCCCACCGCGAGCCCGGCACCGGCGCCGAAGCACACCTCCGGGACGATGTTGCGCCGCAGCGGGCTCAGCCGGTGCAGCACCCCGGCCGCGGTGGCCGCACCCAGCGCGGCGACCGCCACCCGCCGGGTCCGCGGCGCGAGCCGCACCGCCGGGCGCACCGGCTCGACCGCCCGGACCGTCCGCGCCGCCCAACCGCCCAGCGCGGCCAGCGCGAGCGCCGAACTCCCGTACTGCAGCGCCTCGTGCACCGCGACCCCGGCCACCTGCCGGTCCAGTACGGGCAGCAGCCGCGCACCCAGCCGGCCGCCGTGGGTGAAGGCGTCCCAGCCGACGTGGGTGAACGCGCCGACCGCCGCCGAGGCCGCGAACCAGGCCGCGTCCGCGCCCCGGACACCGGAGGCCCCGTCTCCCGGGCCCCGCCGGACCGTCAGCGCCTCCACGCCGCCCGCCCACCGCTCGGGCAGCAGCCCCACCAGCGGCGCCCGCAGCAGCCCGTGCCACCCCGCCACCAGCGCGCCGGCGATCGCCACGTCCACGGTCGGCACGGCCCACCAGGCGTGCGTCAGCCCGCCGTGCCGGTACACCCCGGGCAGCAGCGACTCGGCGAAGAACGGCACGTCGGGCGCCATCGACCCGGCCACCAGTGCCGAGGCCACCAGGGGCCCGCGCTCCCCGGCGGCGCGCAGCAGGGGCAGGACGGCGGCGGGATGGCTCAACGTGAACGGCATGCCCCCATCCTGACGCCCGCACCGGCCGCCCCACCAACCGGGTCCACACCCCCGCGCGACCGCCCGCCGCCGCACCCGCCCGACCGCCCGACCGCCCGGTTCGCGGACCGACCGACCGACCGACCGACCGGTTCGCGGACCGGCCGCCCCACCGCCCGGTTCCACGCCCCGTCGCTACGCGGCGTCCGCCGTACTCGCCAGCCCGAGCGCGACCCGGGCCCCCGCCTCCAGGTACCGCAGCTCCCCGCTGCGCCGGGCCTCCAGCGCGGCGGCGAGGCGCCGGTAGCGGCTCGGCGGCAGCAGGTCGGCCGCCTCGTCCAGCGTGACGAACCGGCAGCCGCGCAGCTCCTCCTGCTGCAGCAGCAGGTTCTGCTGTCCGGCGTCGTCCAGCAGCCCGCCGTCGTACATCAGCCGCAGGCCGCCACGGCGCGGGCCGGTGCGCGGCTCCCAGTCGACGGCGAGCAGGCGCAGCACGGTGGGGTCGAGCCGCAGGCCGAGTTCCTCCGCGGTCTCGCGCAGGGCGGCGTCGGTGGGGGCCTCGCCGCGTTCGACGACGCCGCCGGGGAAGTCCCAGTCGGGCTTGTAGACCGGGTCGACCAGCAGCACCCGGTCCTGCTCGTCGAAGAACAGCACGGCCGAGGCCACGGTGTCCCCGGTGGGGTCCGGGGACTGGACGATCGGGCAGCGCGCGTCGCCGACCCGGACCAGCTCGGCGATCCGGTGCGCGGTCTCGCGCGGGGTGAGCGCGCCGGTGTCGAGCATCCGGGCGTCGCCGACCAGCCAGCGGCGGGCGGCCCGGTAGCGGGGCAGGTGCTCCAGGCACCAGGCGCGGACCCGCTCGCTGGCCTCCGGATCGCCGGGGCACTCCTCGCGGTGCGCGATGCGGTCACGCAGGATCGTTTCTTCTGGATCCAGCACGAAGTGGTGCACCGTGATCCCGTGCGCGGCGAGATCACCGAAGATCTCGTCCCGGTAGTCCTCTCTGAGCAGGGTCATCGGCACCACCAGCGGTCCGCCGACCTCGCCGAGCAGCGCGGCCGCCGTCTCCGGCACCAACCGCCGCCAGGCCGCGAGGTCCTGGTAGTCGGACACCGTGGCCAGTCGGTCGGCCGGGAGCATCCGGCGCAGTCCGAAGCCCACCAGCTCGGGATCGAAGAGCACGCTCCCGGGCAGCAGTTCCACCAACTCGCGGCAGGCACTCGTCTTGCCCGCCCCGAATGTGCCATTGACCCAGACGATCACAACGTCCCCTGCCCTCGACTTGCCCCGATGCCGTTCGCACCGGGCAGCGCCCCCGTCGGCCGAACCAGCGCCACCCGTGGTGGTACCCGCGCCACGCCGCTCCCCAAAACTGCTCGCCGCGCCCGCCCGCGCGCCCCGGCCCGCCCCTTGACAGGGGCATGTGCCCAGGCCACGGGCCCGGTACGGAAAAATGGGGACCGGCCGACATCAAAGCCGCACCCTGCCACCACCGCTTGCGCACAGGAAGTCGGACCGGCCGACTTCCTGTGCGCGCCCCGCCCGTACGCCGTCCGCGCCGCCCCTGCGCCCTTCCGCTCCCCCTGCCGTCCTCCCTCACACCACTTCCCCTGCCGTCCTGCCCCGCACCGCTTGCACGGCCCGCACACCGCCGCGTACAGAGGAACGATGAAGCTGCTCCCCGCCGGCCGGGTCGTCGTCATCGGCTCGGTCAACACCGACCGGATCCTGCGCTGCCCCGTACTTCCCGCCCCCGGCGAGACCGTGCTCGCCATCGACGCCGCCCGGGGGTTCGGCGGCAAGGGCGCCAACCAGGCGGTGGCGTCGGCCCGGATGGGGGCCGCCACCCACCTGGTCGCCGCGGTCGGGCGCGACGCGGAGGGCGAAGCGGCGCTCGCGGATCTACGCGGCGCGCAGGTCGAGACGGGCGCCGTGCACGCGCACCCCGACGCGCCCACCGGTCAGGCGATCGTCATGGTCGACCCGGGCGGCGAGAACAGCATCGTGGTCCTCCCCGGCGCGAACGCCCGGCTGACCCCGGACCAGGTCACCGCCGCCCTGGCCCGGCTCCGTCTGCTCCCGGTCGACGTCGTCCTGACCAGCAACGAGGTCCCCGCGGAGTGCGTCCGCGCCGCCGCCGCGGCGCTGCCCGCCGCCGGCCCGCGCGGCGGCACCCGGTGGCTGCACAACACCGCCCCGGCCGGCGAGCTGCCCGGCCCCGGTCCCACCGGCCGCCGCCCGTTGCTGGTCGCCAACGCCGTCGAGGCCCGTCAGCTCACCGGCGCCGCGACCGCCGTGGAGGCCGCCCACGCGCTCGCCCGGCAGGGCGAGGGAGCCGTGGTGACCCTCGGCGGCGACGGCGCACTGGTCGTCAGCGACGGGGCGCTCACCCGACTGCCCGCGCCCGCCGTTCGGGTGGTCGACACCACCGGCGCCGGCGACGTCTTCTGCGGCGCGCTCGCCGCCCGGCTCGCCCGCGGCGCCGACCTGCCCGCCGCTGCCGCCACCGCCGTGGCCGCCGGGGCCTTCGCCGTCACCGCGCTCGGCGCCCGCGGCGCGCTCCCCCGCCCGGAAGACCTCTGAACGCTCGGCGGACGCGGGGCGCCCGGGCCGGTTGGTCCGGGCGCCCCGCCCACGGGCACGACGACGGAAGGCGCTACGGCCGACCCATGTACGCCGGGTAGTACCCGCTGCTGATCCCCGAGATCCGGATCAGCGTCCCGGGCCGCGCGGCCTCCACGTACTGGTTGTTGCCCAGGTAGATCGCCACGTGCTGGATGCCCCGCTTGGTGCCGTTCGGCGACCAGAACAGCAGGTCGCCGCGGCGCAGCTGGCTCGCCTTGATCGGCGTGGTGGCGGCGTACTGGTCGTTGGCGACCCGCGGCAGCTTGATGCCGCCACGCTTGAACGCCTGCTGCACCAGGCCCGAGCAGTCGTACCCGTCCGGCCCGTTGCCCGCGGTCCGGAACGGCTTGCCCAGCTGGGCGAGCGCGTACTCCACCGCGGTCTCGACGTTGCGGTCCGCCGCCACGGACGAACCGCCCGACGAGCCGCCCGAGGAACCGGACGAGGAGCCGGACGACCCGGCGGAGGAACCGCCGGTGCGCTGCAGGTAGATGTCGTAGTGGGAGGTCCAGCGCCACTCCCCCTTGCTGTTCTTGAACCAGTACCGCGAGCCGTCCCAGCCCTGCGTGATCCCACCGTTCGAGGACTTCGAGGTGGACTTCGACGAGGACTTGGCGGAGGACTTCGGAGCCGACTTCCCGCTGGTCCGCGCCAGGTACACGCTGTAGTGCGTCGTCCAGCGCCACTGCCCCTGGCTGTTCTTGAACCAGTACCGCGAGCCGTCCCACCCGGCGTGCGCCGGCGCCCGCTCCGCCGCGGCGGGGCTCACGCCGGTGCCGAGGCCGATGGCCCCCACGCCGACCGCGATCACGGCCGCCATGCCTATCCCCCGGCGGACCCGCGCGGCCCGCGAGGGACGGACGGCGGTGGCGGAACGGACGGCGGTGGCGGGGGCGTGCTGCCCGGTCGGTTCGTCGGCGGCATCCGGCGCGCCGGTGTTGACGGTGGTCATCCTGCTGACTTCCTTCACTGCTGCGAACGCACTGCGGCGTACGGCCGCCGGACGGGCGGCTGCGGAAACTGCTGCGGACACGCGGTACGCCCCGGTCGCGCCGGTTCGTACGCTCGGCAGATCCCGGTCCGACCCGCCGCGGTCCCGGCCCTGCGACCGGAAGCCACGGCATGTCACCCGGGGATTCAGTTCTGCCTGCGTGTCACGTTAGGCACGCGTCCGCTCACTGCGCGCAGTGGAGTGCGCCAAAGGAAGGTTTCCCGGACGGCGGGCGCCGACGGCGCATCAGGGTGAACACCCGTCACCGTCGGCGTGTCCCGACGCCCCCTCATCAGCGGCCGCCGGCCTCCCCGAGCAACTGCTTCTTCAGCACCTTCCCCAGGGCGTTCCTGGGCAGTTCGGGCACCAGCACGACCCGCCGCGGCCGCTTGTGCACCGAGAGCCGCTCGGCCACGAAGGCCGTCAGCTGTTCCCCCGTCACGGCGCCGTCCGGGACGACGTAGGCGACGATCGCCTGTCCGAGGTCCTCGTCCGGCGCGCCGACCACCGCCGCGTCGGCGACCGCCGGGTGGTCGCGCAGCGCGGCCTCCACCTCGCCCGCGCCGATCCGGTAGCCGCCGCTCTTGATCAGGTCCACCGAGGCGCGGCCGACGATCCGGTGGAAGCCGTCCGCCCCGATCACCGCGACGTCCCCGGTGCGGAACCAGCCGTCCGCCGTCCAGGCCTCGGCGTCCGCGTCCGGCCGGTTGAGGTAGCCGCTGAACAGCGTGGGGCCGCTGACCTGCAGCTCCCCGACGCTCTCCCCGTCGTACGGGACGGGCTCGCCGTCCTCGCCGACCAGTCGAGTGCGCACCCCCTCCACCGGCAGTCCGACGCTGCCGGGGCGCCGCTCGCCGTCCGCCCGGGTGCTGACGGTGATCAGCGACTCGGTCATCCCGTAGCGCTCGATCGGGGCGTGGCCGGTGAGTGCCGCCAGCTTCTCGAACACCGGTACGGGCAGCGGCGCGCTGCCGGAGACCAGCAGCCGGGCCGGGGCCAGCCGCGCGGCCGCCTCCCGGTCCGCCGCCAGCCGGGACCACACGGTGGGCACGCCGAAGTACAGGCTGCCGCCCGCCGCCGCGTACCCCTCCGGGGTGGGCCGGCCGGTGTGCACCAGTCGGCTGCCGGTGCGCAGGGCGCCGAGCACGCCGAGCAGCAGTCCGTGCACGTGGAACAGCGGCAGGCCGTGGACGAGGGTGTCCTCCGCGGTCCACTGCCAGGCGGCGGCGAGCGCGTCCAGGTCGGCGGCGATCGCCGCGCGCCGGATCACCGCGCCCTTGGGCGCGCCGGTGGTACCGGAGGTGTAGAGCACGAAGCCGGTCGCGTCGGCGGCCGGTTCGGCGTACGTGGTCGCCGAGCGCTCGGCGGGGTCGACCGGCAGGGCCGCCACCGACAGGCCCTCCGGCACCTCCTCCCCGACGGCGTGGGCGAGCAGCGCCGCACCCGAGTCGCGCAGGATGTGCTCGCGCTCCTTGGGGCCCGAGTCGGGCGGCAGCGGCACCACCGGAACGCCCGCCAGCAGACCGCCGACCACGGCGGTGACCGTCTCCACGGTGGGCCGGGCGAGCACCGCCAGCGCGGGCGCCCCGGCCACCCGGTCGGCCACCGCGACCGCCGCGCCCAGCAGCTCCTCCCGGGAGAGTGCCCGCCCGTCGATCCGCAGCGCGTCCGCCGCGTCGCCGTGGCCGCCCTGAAGTGCCGTCAGCAGTGCCATGCTTCCGTCCTCGCCTCGTCCTCGCCCTGGTCCCGCCGGACGCTCACGCGCCCGGCCGACGTCGGGCCGACTCTACGGGCCGGCCGGGCGCCACCGGCAGACGGTCGCCGGGGCAGGCGGATACCCGCGGGTCAGCGGGATCGCGGCGGACACGACGGCGGAGGGCGCGGCACCGAGCACCCGGTACCACGCCCTCCGGTCCTGCCGACCGGGGGATCAGCCCTTGCGGGCCTTCACCTCGGTGGTCAGCTGCGGCAGCACCGCGAACAGGTCGCCGACCACGCCGTAGTCCACCAGCTCGAAGATCGGGGCCTCGGCGTCCTTGTTGACGGCCACGATGGTCTTCGAGGTCTGCATGCCGGCCCGGTGCTGGATCGCACCGGAGATGCCCGCCGCGATGTAGAGCTGCGGGGAGACCTGCTTGCCGGTCTGGCCGACCTGGTTGCTGTGCGGGTACCAGCCGGCGTCGACGGCGGCGCGCGAGGCACCGACGGCCGCGCCGAGGGCGTCGGCGAGCTCCTCGACCACGCCGAAGCCCTCGGCGGCACCGACGCCGCGGCCGCCGGAGACCACGATGGCGGCCTCGGTCAGCTCGGG